>JAJYMP010000518.1 GCA_021786915.1 Chloroflexota bacterium | reverse complement strand
GGTCAGGCGATCGTGGCCCGGTTCCAGCCGGTCGTATCGACGCCGAAGGCGGCGAGGATCTCCCGCTGGAGCACAGACGGTCGGTCGACCACCTCGATCTCCCGCCCGGCATGGAGCCGGTGACGGATCTCCATGAGCTGGGCGAGCGCCCGCCGCGGAGTGAGCGCCTGGCCACCGACGTTCGGGTCCATGACCTGCGCACGGGCGAGGTCCTCGCCCATGACCGCTTCGATCGTGGCAGCGATGACACAGAGCGCGATGTGTCCGCGCACCCGGGCCTCGGTCCGGTGGAAGACCGGGCGGAGCGCGAGGAAGTCCTTCATCACCCGGAACCGCCGCTCCACGTTCTGGAGCATCTTGTAGTGGCGCACGACGGTCGCCGTGTCGGCCTGGTCGGAACCGAGCGACGTGGTGATCACGTAGTGCCCGGCGAGGAGGCGTTCCTCGTAGTCGAGAGCCCGTTGGTCGTAGGCCCAGTGGAACGATCCGTGACGGATCGCCGTCGTGAAGCACCGGCCCACGCCGGAGTCGCGAAGGATCCGATCGGCGGCCGCGCCGATCTTGGCGGGATCGACGAGCCTGTGGGCGCGCACCCGTTCGTCGAGGGCAATGAGCTTGTCCTCGGTGCGGGCGAGTAGCTCCTCGCGCCGGCGGTCGTCGCGGGCCTTGCGGGCAACAGAGGACACGACGACGTAGCGGGTCCCGCAGTGGACGACCTCGGCGGCCGTGGTGGCGTCGGTGACCTCGACCCAGGACGTTCCCTCGGCGACGGCGGCTTCGAGGACCGCCTCGACGTCGGCATCCCGGTGGAGACGGGTGGCGAGCACGTGGTCGAAGCCGGCCTTCGTCACCTCGTCCAGGTTGTGCTCGCTGATCAGGCCCCGGTCGGCGACGAGCGCGATCTTCCCGATCCCGAAGCGCTGCTGGTAGTCGGCCATCACCGTCGTGAGCGTCGTCGAGTCACGGGTGTTGCCGGGGAACACGTAGTGGGCGATGGGGATCCCGTTGCCGGTCACGAGGAGACCGATCACCACCTGCGGCCGGTCGGAACGCTTGTCGCGGCTGTAGCCGAAGGCGCGGGAGGAGAACTCGTCGCTTGGTCCCTTGCTCGTCTCGAAGTAGGTGGAGGTGAGGTCGTAGAGGGCGAGGCGCAGGTCGAGGTTGGCGAGGTCGGTGAGCCGGTTGTAGAGCGCCCGCTCGGTCTCCTCCTTCGCGTCGCAGAGCGCGTCGAGCGCGCGGTAGCACTGGTCGAGCGAGGGCACCGCGACGCCGTCGGGCAGCTGGACCGTCTCCAGCCATTCGAGGATCGTCCGGCGCTTCGACGCCGGCTCGCACAGGCGGTTGGCCACCATCACGAGGACGGTGTCGGCGAGATGTGACGAACCGCGACCCGCGCCGAGAGACGAGAAGTGCGCACGCAGCCCGATGCGATCGAAGGTGGCGGCGATCGCCGCAATCGCACCGAACGACGGCGCACCGTTGCCCTCGACCGAAGAGGCCTCCACCCACTGGCCATGCGCGTACTTGGAAAGTGCTTCGACGATGCGGTCGAGTTGACCGCTGCGCTCGAGGTCGCCCACCTCGCCGAGGCGGAACAGCTCCCGCTGCCGGTTCTTCCCGTCCACCCGGACCGCCTCGACGAGCGACAGATAGGTGTACTCCTTGTCGCCACGACGCCGGACGGAGCGCTTCACGTACATTACAAGTCACGATAACGCACGATCACCTGTCCTACACGCATATGTCGCCACTACATTCTGCGGTCGTCCCGACGCCCGTGCTCCCAAACGCGCAGGTCACGGCGTTGCCGACATCCGATCAGCCGCAAAATCAGCGTTCACCCGCCGAACTCGGGCCTGGCATGAGGCCCAGGTCTCCAACGGGCCCACCGAAGCGGTGAACAACCTCATCAAGCGGGTGAAGCGGGCCGCCTTCGGGTTCACATCGTTCCGGAACTACCGGATCCGGGCGCTGCTCTACGCCGGCAAGCCCAACTGGGACCTGCTGGCCACCATCGCACCCCGCTGAAATGCGAAGTGCCCGACAAGTACGATCAGGCTGCCGCCCGAACAGCTGTGGGGCCGTCACCGAAATCCCACAGAAGTCGGGACATCCTCCCGCCAGGTGCCGCAGTCAGGTCTCGAGACGCTCCAACAGCGTATGCACCCGCGCTGCGTACGTGTGCCCCATGAGAACATCCTCGGGTCTCGTCGGCAGGCTCGCCGGATCCATGGCAAGGATGGACTCCAGCTCATCGTGGGTTGCGTAGAGGCAGGTTCGGGGATCATGCCCCAGGTACTCCCGATGGTCGTCCGTGAGCGCCGTCACGTGGTTGCCACCGGCACCAGGGACCTCGAACGTGCGCATGTTGTGTGACGTTGCATTCTGAGGCCGGAGGATGTTGAGGTTCCACGCCGCTTCGCCGACCACCGCGGACATCTCGGCTCCAAAGACAGGGGCTCGCACCTCGACCCCAGGCATCTCCGGCCATTGGTTCCCGTAGACGATCGGGCGGAAGCGAGACAATCGGGCTAGCACCGCGACTCGGTCCTTCGTTCCCGAGCCGACAAACACGATCCTGCCGGCTGCCCTTCCCTCCCCCTCGACCGGCTGATGCACGTTCGGGTCCCAGGCAAACGGAACCACGATGACATTGCGTGCGCCGCCGCGACGCAGGCG
>JAJYMP010000781.1 GCA_021786915.1 Chloroflexota bacterium | reverse complement strand
CTGACCTCCGGCGTGAAGTCGATCGCCAGCGACGTCTACGACCCCCTCCGCGCCGGCGTGAACGGTGTCCTGGACCCGATCGGCCGTTTCTTCGCCGGGGCGGTCGACTACGGATCGCTCGAGCAGGAGAACCACAAGCTCCGGGCCGAGATCGGCGCGCTGCGCCAGTCGGGCGCGCAAGCGGCGGCCGCCAGCCGCGAGTACCAGCAGTTCGAGCAGCTGCTCGCACTCGAGAAGCTGCCGGCGCTGGCGGCCCTCCCGACCGTCACCGCCGAGGTGACGGCGGTGGACGTCTCCGACTTCGCCGCGACCCTCACAATCGACAAGGGGCGCGACCAAGGCGTGACCATCGGCGACGCGGTGGTCGGCGGCGGCGGGCTCGTCGGGCAGGTGGTACAGGCCTCCCACACGGGCGCGATCGTGCGGCTGATCACCGACGGCCAGTCGAACATCGGCGTGGTCTACGGCCACGGGGAGAACGCGACCCTCGACGGACAGGGTGCCGGCAAGCCGCTCGCCGCCGAGCTGGTCGCGTCTGCGACACCTGTGAAGGTCGGAGAGCTCATGGCGACCAGCAGCCTCCAGGGGGCCGAGCTCCCTCCTGGCATCCCCGTGGCGAGGGTCGCCTCGGTACGCGTGGTCCAGGGCGCCGTCGACAAGCAGGTGACTGCGACGCCCCTCGCCGACCTCGCGCATCTCGCGTACGTCGCCGTCGTCCAGTGGGCGCCGACGCCATGACGCTGCGGGTCGCCGTGCGCTCGGTCGTCGTGATCGCGCTCGCCCTGCTCGTGCAGACCACCGTCGTCCTCGACGTCCGGGTCGGTGGCGTCACCCCCGACGTCATGCTGCTCCTGCCCGTGGCCGCCGGCATCGTCGCAGGCCCGGTCGAGGGCGCCGTGGTCGGGTTCGTCGCGGGGCTGGCGGCGGACCTCCTGGTGCCGACGCCATTCGGCCTGTCGGCGCTGGTCGGGACCGTCGTCGGCTTCGCAGCGGGCGCGGCGACCGGGGAGGCCGCCGGCGACGTGTGGTGGTTCTCCTCGGCGGTCGCGCTGGCGGCGAGCGCCGCCGCGGTCGTGCTGTACGCCGTCCTCGGAGCCGTGCTCGGGGAGGACCAGTTCCTCCACGTCGACCTCGGCATGGTGCTGGCCGTCGTGTCGGTGTTCAACGCCGTGCTCGCGTGGCCCGCAGTGCGGGTCGAGCGCTGGGCGCTCGTGCCCGACGAGGCCCGCGCCGGCCGGCGCCCGGCGATGAGGCGGCGATGAGGCGGCGCTCGCTGCGGCATCCGTTCGGGAGGGGACGGTTCTACGTCCGGGCGCCGGCGCGCCGCGGACGCGCGAGTGGCGGCCGCCGGTGGCCGGGGCGCACCCGGGCGCACGCGCCCCACATGCGCCCGCGTCGCAGCGTCAACGTGGCGGCACTGGTCGCGTCCCCCGAGGAGGTGCCCTCCCGACCGCGGCTGCGGATCCGGATCATCGCGGCGGTGGTGCTTGCGCTCTTCGCAGTGATGGTGCTCCGGCTGTGGACCCTCCAGGTGATCGACCGGCACGTCTACGCCGCGGCCGTCAACACCAACGCGCTGCGGTCGGTCACAGTGCCCGCCCCGCGCGGGCTGATCGTGGACCGCCGGGGCACGGTGCTCGCGGGCAACACCGTGGAGAACGAGATCGTCCTGTCGAGGATCGAGGCCCACCAGGACCCGAGCATCGTCGGCAAGGTCGCGGCCCTCGCCGGCGTCGCGCCGAAGACAATCCAGGCGGCGCTCACAGACCAGCAGTACAGCCCGTACGACCCGGTCCCGGTGCTCCAGAACGCGTCGCCGGCCACGGTGCAGTACCTCGACGCGCACCAGGCCGAGTTCCCCGGCGTCACAGTCGAGCAGGTGACGGTGCGGTCGTACCCGCAGGGAGGCACCACGGCGACCCAGGTCCTCGGGTACGTCGGCCCGATCACCGGCACAGAGCTGAGCGCGCACCCGCACGCCGGGTACACGCTCAGCTCCCAGATCGGAAAGACCGGGATCGAGGCCGAGTACGAGCGCTACCTGCGGGGGAAGGCCGGTCGCAAGACACTCATGGTGACGGCGACCGGCACAGTGGTCGGCACGCTGCGCCAGACGAGACCCACGCAGGGCGACACGGTCGTCCTCAACGTGACAGCCGGCCTGCAAGAGGACGTCCAGAGCGCCCTCGCGGCGGACATCGCCCACGACCGCAGCACCCCGACAAGCGGAACCTATCCCCGGGCCACCAACGGCGCCGCCGTGGTGCTGGACGCCCAGACGGGAGCGGTGCTGGCGCTCACCTCCTACCCGTCGTACAGCCTCACAGAGTGGATCGGCGGCATCTCGACGGCCAACTACGCTGCCTTACAGGCAGGATGCAACTCGTCGACAGGCGGCTGCCCGCTGAACAACTACGCCATCCAGGGCCTCTACACCCCGGGATCGACGTTCAAGCTGGCGACGGCGACCGCCGCCCTGCAGGACGGGATCATCACGCCGACAAGCACCCGGGACGACACGGGCGTCTTCGACCTCCGCACACACGGCGATCCCACATGCACGAGCGGCTGCTCGTTCCACGACGCGACAGCCGCGGACGCGGGCGTCATCACAGTCCGCCTCGCCATCACCGAGTCCGACGACTTCTTCTTCTACACAATGGGGTGGCAGTTCTACCGG
>JAJYMP010000361.1 GCA_021786915.1 Chloroflexota bacterium | reverse complement strand
ATGATCGACAGCCCGAAGAGGACCGGGATCGTGCTCAGCAGGCGCCGGATGATGTACTTGATCACGGGATCGTGGACAGCGCTCCTGAGGTTTCAGCGGCCCCCGGGGCGGACGCCCCGGGGGCCGATCACGGGTGCGGCCTCGACGGCCGCGCTCGGGCTCTGCGGACGGTTACCGGTCGAGCCAGACCGAGTTGAAGAGCTCCTGGAGGTTGCCCGCCCCGACGAAGCCCTTGACGTCGGCCTTGGCCGCGGCGGGTGGCTTCGAGTTGACGAGCGGGACCGTCGGCAGGTCGCGGGCCAGGATGTCCTGGGCCTTCTCCCAGGCCGCCTTGGCGGCGGCGTTGCTGGTGGCCGCGAGGGCCTCGTCGAAGGCGGCCTTCAGCTCGGGCGGCCCGTAGGCGAACTCGGCATTCGGCTTGCCGCCGTCGAAGTGGAAGAAGGCGGTGACCAGGAAGTTGTCCGGACCGGCCCAGTCGCAGGTCCAGCCGAGCAGCCACATCGGGAACTTGCCCACCGCCTCGTCGGCGAGGTAGCCGGTTCGCCAGCCCTCGGTCTTGAACGTGATCTGGAAGCCGACCGCCTCGAGGTCGCGAGCGATCGCCTCGGCCAGGCCCTTCGGGTCCGGCATGTACGGGCGCGCGACGTCGGACGGGTAGTAGAACGTGATCTTCAGCTTGTCGGCCGACAGGCCGGACTTGGCGATGTACTCCTTGGCCTTGGCCGGGTCGTACGTCGGCAGGCCGAGCGGCTTGGCGTACTGGGTGCCGAGCGGCATCCAGTTGTCGGCCGGGACGGCCAGCCCGGCGTAGAACGCGTCGATGTACGACTGCCTGTTGAGCGCGTATGCGATCGCCGTCCGGATGTTGACGTTGTCGAGCGGCGGATGGGTCTGGTTCATCTGGAGCAGGGCGATGTTGCACGACTCGCCGCGATCGATGACCTGAAGGGTCGGGTCGGCCTTGACCGTCGCGACATCGTTGGGCGAGATCGTCTGGGCGAAGTCGATGTCACCGGCCTGGAGCGCGTTCAGCTCGGCGGTCTGGTCGGCGTACGGCTTGTAGACGATCTTGTCCAGGTGGGCCATGCCGGCCGGGTTCCAGTAGTCCGGGTTCTTGACGATCGACACGTGGTCGTTGGGGACCCACTCGGCGAACTTGAAGGGTCCGGTCCCGACCATGCCGGTCCCCTGGCCCTGGGCGTACTTGCTCTTGCTCGGATCCGGGTTGTCCGCGTCGCCCGCCTTGAGGGCGGTCGGGCTCTGGATGCCGAACTGGGGCAGCGTCTGGCTGAGCAGGAAGTTGCTCTGCGGTTGCCTGAGGGTGAAGACGACCGTGTTCGCGTCGGGCGTCGTGATCGAGGCCAGGTTGGACTTGTCCGCCCAGCCGAAGACGGCGCCGAAGTAGTAGTTGTACGCGTCGCGCAGCTCGACCGGTGCGTTCAGCTGGCGCTCGTAGTTGTACTTGACGGCG
Organism: Chloroflexota bacterium; assembly: GCA_021786915.1. Next base: position 1,213 of record JAJYMP010000361.1, on the reverse strand, counting down.
GCCGCGTCGAGCGGGGTGCCGTCGTGGAACTTCACGCCCTGGCGGACCTTGAACGTGTACGTCTTGCCGTCCGGGCTGACCTCGGGCAGCGCCTCGGCCAGGACCGGGACGACCTCGCTCGTCGTGCCCGGCTTCAGGCCGACGAGGCCCTCGATCACGTTCTCCATGATGTACGACGAGTTGCTGTCGCTGACGAGGGTCGGGTCGGCGAGGACCATGTCACCCGGCAGACCGACGATCAGCGTGCCGCCCTCCTTGACCCCCGAGGGGCTCTCCGACGGTGCGGTCGACGGCGCCTCGGATGGCGCCGCGGACGGTGCCTCGCTGGCGGATGGCGACGGGCTGGCAGCCCCACCGCAGGCCGCGAACAGGATCGCGGCCGTGGCGATCAGCGCCCCGGTGCGGAATCGCAACATGCACTCTCCTCCAACTCGATGTGCGGTGGTCCGTGTCCGCCTGGCCGGCACCGGGCGGTCCATCACGTTCCGCGTCCGCGCATGATACCCCTACCGAATGGCCGATCAGGGCCGGTCCTGCGCTCAGGCCGGCGCGCTCGGGGCAGCGGTGGTCGCGGGACCGGGCGCCGGGCCCGGCCCGACCCGGCGGCCGACGACCTCGCCGACGAGCGCATCGGAGACCTGGTCGGCGAAGTGGCAGGCGACCCGGTGGCCGGCGCCGATGTCGAGCAGCGGTGGCTCCTGCGTCTCGCAGCTGGCCGGGTTGCCGAGTCGCTCGCGCAGCCAGCAGCGGGTGTGGAACCGGCAGCCGGGCGGCGGTGCCGCCGGCGAGGGGACGTCGCCCTTGAGCACGAGCCGCTTCTTGCGGATCCGGGGATCGGGCTCGGGAACCGCGGACAGGAGGGCGATCGTGTACGGGTGGCGAGGCCGGGCATACAGCTCGGCGACGTCGGACTCCTCGACCAGCTTGCCCAGGTACATCACCCCGACCCGGTCGCTCAGGTACTGGACGACCGACAGGTTGTGGGCGATGAACAGGTAGGTCAGGCCGAAGGCGCGGCGCAGATCGAGCAGCAGGTTGAGGATCTGGCTCTGGATCGAGACGTCGAGCGCCGAAACGGGCTCGTCGCAGACGACGAACTCCGGGTCGAGCACGAGCGCGCGGGCGATCCCGATCCGCTGGCGCTGGCCGCCCGAGAACTCGTGCGGGTAGCGCCGGGTGTAGTCGCGCCGGAGTCCGACCGCCTCGAGGTAGT
>JAJYMP010000597.1 GCA_021786915.1 Chloroflexota bacterium | reverse complement strand
CGGTGGGCGCCGTGCCAAGGCGCTCGGCCTCGACGAGCTCGACCGCCGACCCCATCGTGGCGGAGGCGGTGAACGGGGTGCCGAACCTGGTCGACCGCCCGGCACCACCGTTTGCCCTGACCGACCAGTCGGGCAGGGCCGTGTCCCTCGCGAGCCTGCGCGGGAAGGTGGTCGTGCTCACGTTCCTCGATCCCGTGTGCACGTCGACCTGTCCGCTGATCGCCCAGAGCCTGCGCGGGGCAGACTCGATCCTGGGCGCCCAGGCGGTGCACGCCGAGATGGTCGCGGTGGTCGCCAACCCGATCTACCGATCGGTCGCGGCGGTGGACGCCTTCGACCGCCAGGAGGGGATGAGCCACCTGGCCAACTGGCTGTTCCTCACGGGCTCGCTGCGGCAGCTCCAGCGAGTGTGGAACGCCTACGGGGTGCAGGTCACCGTCTCGGCTGCGGGGGCCATGGTCGCCCACTCGGAGATCGCCTACATCATCGACCGGGGTGGCCACATGCGCGAGATCATGAGCGCGCTGGCCGGGACAACGTCGAGCGCCCACGCGTCGTTCTCCACGCTGATCGCCGAGCAGCTGCGCGCCGTGGGAGCGTGATCGGGCTGGGGCAAGTGGTCCGCCTGGCGCGCTCGATCGCGGCGGGTGCGCTCGGCGCCGGGATGCTCGCCGGCGCGCTCGGCGTGGCCGGCGTGGCCGGCGTGGCCGGTGCCGCAGTGCACGGGTCGCCGCCGCCGGATCCCCTCGCCAGCAGCTGGGCGACGGCCCAGGGGTCGTGGGCGATCGTCCCGATGGGCCGTCTGCACCAGGTGGCGAACACGTTCTGGCAGGTGCTCTTCCGCGGCGCGGGTGCCGGCCGCTGGTCACTGGTGACGCCACCCGGCGTGGCCACGAACGGCGGCCTCGTGGGCGACAGCGGCCCGGCAGGCACCGTCACCGTCGGCGTCGAGCCGAGCCGCTACCTCCGGTACTCGCCGGTGTCCCGCACGGGGGACGGGGGGGCCAGCTGGTCCCCCGGCGTGCTTCCCTCGGGTCTCCTCGACGTGCCCGACGCCGTGGCCACGACCGCAAGTGGGGCCGTCCTGGCCCTCGTGAGGACCGGCGGCGGCTCGCTGGTCCGCTCGGGCGCCACGCTCACAGCGTGGAGCGTCGAGACGACCCGGCGGGCGCTCGCGTCCGGCGCGCCCGGGCGCGAGTGCAGGGTGACGGACCTGCGAGCGGTGGCGGGCGTGGGGGGAGCGACGCTGCTCGGCGCCACCTGCACGGCCCCGGGGGTGGTCGGCATCTTCACCAGCGCCGGTGGCAGTGCTGGTGCCGGTACCGGTGCCAGTGCCGGTGGCACGTGGCGGCTGGGCGGCCCGTCCCTCGGCGGCGTGGCGGCGGGCGCCTCGGTGTCGGTGCTGCGGCTGGTGGGCGGTCCCTCGGGGGCCGCCGCGCTGGTGGAGGCCACGCGCGGCGCGGCGTCCTGGCTGCTCGCGCTCTGGCGCGGTCCGTCTTCCGCCACGTGGCGGGTCTCGGCGCCGGAGCGGCTCCGCGGGCGGGTGGTCGCGACGGGGTTCGGACCGTCGCAGTCGGTGGTCGTGGTGACCGGGCGGGGGCACGGGCGCGGGGAGGAGCAGGCGGTCACGATCGCCGGGCCGGGTGCACCGTGGACGGTCCTCCCCGTCCCGCCGCCGGCCACCGCGGCGGTCGTGGACGGGCCCGGGGGCTTCGACGCCCTGGCGGTCTCGGGGAGCAGGTTCGCTGACTGGCACCTGGACGCGGCGAGCGGGCGCTGGCGGCTCGCCGAGCGCGCCCGGGTCCCGGTCGAGTACGGCTCGTCCACATGACCGGGCCGGCACCCGTGGTCCCGCCGGCACGCTCGCCTGGACGGAGCGCGGCGGCGGTCGCCGGGGTGCTCAGGGATGGCGGACGATCGCGATCGCTCCCATCGCGAGGAAGAGGACCGTGAGGTAGGTGATCGAGTAGCCGAAGAGCCGCATGGCGCGCTTGGCGCTCGGATCGCGGCGGAGCGGCAGGGCGTAGCGGAAGAACCCTGCGTCGAGGACGACGGCGACGGCGACGTACGCCCATCCGAGGTGCGCCACCAGCCCGAGGACGATGGCGAGGGCCGACAGGACGGCCGTGTAGGCGAGGATCTCGCGCGCGACACGGCCGAGATCGGCGACCGACGGAAGCATCGGGACCGCCGCGCGGGAGTAGTCGTCGCGGTGGCGGATCGCGAGCGCCCAGAAGTGCGGCGGCGTCCAGACGAAGACGATGGCGAACATCGTCCACGCGGCGAGCGACAGGTGGTCGGTGACCGCGCTCCACCCGACGAGCGCCGGCACGGCGCCTGCGGCCCCGCCCACGACGATGTTGCTCGGCGAGCGTCGCTTCAGCCACATCGTGTAGACCCCGACGTAGAAGGCTGCCGCGCCGAGCGTCAGCGCGGCCGAGAGCAGGTTCACCTCGAGCCAGAGCAGCAGGAAGGCCGCCACCTCGAGCACGGCGGCGAGCGCCAGCGCCTCGGCCGGCCGCACGACCCCCGAGACGAGCGGGCGTCGCTTGGTCCGCTCCATCACGGCGTCGATGTCGCGGTCGTAGAGCATGTTGCACGCGTTGGCGCCGCCGGCGGCGAAGGCGCCGCCGATCACGGTCAGCGCGACCAGGCGGAACGTCGGGACGGTCTTCGCCGCCACG
>JAJYMP010000653.1 GCA_021786915.1 Chloroflexota bacterium | reverse complement strand
ACGCCGCGATGGCGGCGGATCAGCCGGTCCGCCTAGGCGTCCCAGCCGTCTGGCTCGTCAAGATCCTCGAGCCGGTCGATCAGCGCCTCGATCCCGATGTCGTCGCGCAGCAGCTCGCTCGCCGACGGCGTCTGGCCGCCGAAGAGCTCGCCCAGCACGGGGTCGAAGAACAGCATCGCCGGGGCACCCAGCGGGCGGTACGGTCGGCTCGCCTCGAGGAAGTGGACCGCGGGCCCGGTCAGGCCACGGATGCGGATCTCGCGCGCGACGGCCTCGACCAGCTCTTCCCGGCGCTCATCGACGGGTTCGGGGAGGAAGCTCATGCCGGCTCCCCCTGCGCGGGCTCCAGCAGCGATCGCGTCGGGCTGGGCTCCGAGTCGCTCAGCGCCCGGGCGAAGGCCTCGTACGCGGCGGCACCGCGCAGCGCGAACACGACGTGCTCCACGCTGGAGGGCTCGACAAGCTCGTCGCGGATCGCCATGACCGCGGTCCGGGCGGCCTCGTCGAGCGGGAACCCGCCAATCCCGGTGCCCAGGGCGGGGAACGCGATGCTGGTCAGGGACAGCTCCCGGGCGCGGCGCAGAGCGGCCCGGGCTGCAGCGTCGATGGCCGCCGCGCTCGTCCGCCGGTCGCGCTCGAGCGAGACGGCGTGGATCACGACGCGCGCAGCGAGGCGGCCGGCGGGGGTCACGATCGCGTCGCCCAGATGTGCCGGGCCCTGGCGGACTGCAGCGAACTCGATGGCGTCGCCGCCGGCGCGCTTGATCTCGCCGGCCACCCCCGTGCTCATCCAAAGGGAGGTGGCGGCGGGGCTCACGATGGCGTCGACCTCCAAGTCGCAGATGTCGCCGTTCCAGAGCTCGATCCTGGCCAACCCGGTCTCCAGTCAACGAGGGTTCGCGTCTCGACGGCGGAACCGGCGGCATGGTACACCCGGGCCAGTCGCCGGGACATCCCGGTCATCACCTCATAGCTGATCGTCCTGCCCGCCGCTGCGAGGTCATGGGCAGTGATCTCCCTCCCGCCCTGCGCGCCCAGCAGCACGAATTCGTCGCGTTCTGTCACCGGCGAACCGGGCACGTCGGTCACGTCGGCCATCACCGCGTCCATCGCCACGCGGCCCACCAGCGGCACCCGGACGCCCCGCACGAGCGCCGACGACTGGTCCGAGAAGGCGCGCCGCCAGCCGTCCCCATAGCCCACCGGCAGCGTGGCGATGCGGCTCGGTCGCTGCGTGGTGAAGGTCGGCCCGTAGGACACGCCGTGCCCCTCCGGGAGGTCGAGCACCCTGACCGGGCGGGCGTAGAGGGCCATCACCGGACGAAGCGCACCGGCGGCCGCCGCAGTCGACGAAGGCGGCACGAGCGCGTCCGGGACGAGGCCGTAGATGGACAGCCCCGTCCGCACCGCGTCCCAGCGCGGCACCGCATCGCCGAGCACCCCGCCGCTGCCGGCGAGGTGGCGCCGCACCGCGAATGCCGGGTCCGGACCCCAGGCCACCGCCTCCGCGAACGGCACCATCGCCGAGGCGAACCTGCGGCCCTGCTCCACGGTGAGATCGTTGTCGTCGGCGGCCGCCAGGTGCGTCCACACCCCGCCCAGCCGGACCCCCGGCGTCGCCAGCGCCGCGTCCACCGCGGCCGCCGCGTCCGAGGGGAGCACCCCGCCGCGCCCGAGCCCCGTCTCGACCTCCACGTGGACCTCGAGCGCCGGGGCACCTGTGCCCGCCGCGGCCCGAGCCGACGCCAGCGCCTCGGCCGCCGACTCGCCGGCGCCGAGGGCCACCGCAATGCGCAGCCGGGCCGCGTCGCCGAGCCACGCCGCGGGCACCGGGTAAAGCACGAGCAGCGGCAGCGTCACGCCGGCCTCGCGCAGCTCGATCGCCTCGTCCAGGGTGGCGACCGACAACCCGTCGGCGCCCGCCGCCTCGAGCGCCCGCGCCACCGGCACCGCGCCGCAGCCGTAGGCATCGGCCTTGACGACCGGCTCCACGCGCACGCCCGCGCCCACGGCTCCGCGGAGCGTCGCGAGGTTGGCGCGCAGCGCGTCGAGGTCGACCTCGAGCCAGGCCATCCTCGCCAGCGCCGGCAGCCCGGCGTCGCGGAGGCGCTGCTCGATGGGGACGCGCCGGTCCGACGGCAACGCGGTCACGAGGTCACGCTGTCGAGCGGTCACGGGCGGGCGCGCTAGTTGGCCGACTCTGGCCCGGCAGCCCCGCCGCCGCCCGCCTCGGCCTTCGCGTGGTGCACGCCGAACCCGAGGCGCCGCCCGCCGCGAAGCCGGTCCGCGAGGGCGGCGAGGCGCTTGCGGACGAGGGGAAGCGCATCGGGCAGGTCCCCGGCGAGCAGGCCCGCGTCGCCCAGCCGCTCGCGGACGAGCTCGCCCGCCAGCCCGTGGACGTACACCCCGAGCCGCGCGGCGTCGAACGGGGCGAGGCCCTGGGCGAGCAGCGCGCCGATCGTCCCCGCCAGGACGTCGCCGGTCCCGCCGGTCGCCATGGCGGGGTTCTCGAACGGGGCCATCGCCGTGGCGCCGTCGGGCGCCGCGATCACGGTGTTCGCTCCCTTGAGGACCACGACCTGGCGCCACTCGACCGCCGCCGCCGATGCCGCCCGCACCCGCGCCTCGTCGTCGCCATTGAGGTCGCCGTCCTCGGCCGGGTCGTGGCCGCTGCCGGCGCGGAGGCGCG
>JAJYMP010000526.1 GCA_021786915.1 Chloroflexota bacterium | reverse complement strand
CCTGCGCCGGGCCGAGGCGGAGCGGGTCGTCGACGTGATGTCGCGGCAGCTCCACATCAGCCTCGTCCACGTCGACGCGGCCGACCGCTTCCTCGGCGCGCTCGCCGGGGTCACCGATCCGGAGGAGAAGCGGCGCCGCATCGGCCGCACCTTCATCGAGGTGTTCGAGAGCGAGGCCCGCCGCCTCGGCGACATCGACTTCCTGGCCCAGGGCACGGTGTACCCGGACGTCATCGAGTCCACCTCGCACGACACCCACCACGCCCGCACCATCAAGACGCATCACAACGTCGGTGGGCTCCCCGCCGATCTCCGCTTCCAGCTCGTGGAACCGCTGCGCCACCTCTTCAAGGACGAGGTGCGCCGCGTGGGGCTCGAGCTCGGGCTGCCCGAGGACGTCGTCTGGCGCCAGCCCTTCCCCGGGCCCGGCCTGGCGATCCGCGTCATCGGCGAGGTGACGCGGGAGCGCCTGGAGGTGCTGCGGGCGGCTGACTGGATCGTCATCGACGAGGTGAAGCGCTCCGGGCTGTACCGCAAGGTGTGGCAGTCGTTCGCGATCCTCACCCCGGTGTCGTCGGTGGGTGTGATGGGCGACGGCCGCACCTACGCCAACGTCGTCGCCATCCGCATCGTCGAGTCCGACGACGCCATGACGGCGGACTGGGCCCGGGTCCCCTACGACGTCCTCGCCCTGATCAGCCGTCGCATCGTCAACGAGGTCCCCGGTGTCAACCGCGTCGTCTACGACATCAGCAGCAAGCCCCCTTCGACCATCGAGTGGGAGTGAGCGCGACCGCCTTCGTCGACACCCTGGTGACCCTGCTGGTGATCATGGATCCCATCGGCACCGCTCCCCTCTTCATGAGCCTGACCTCGTCCCAGTCGGTGCGCCGCCGCCGGCTCTCGGCGCTCCAGGCGGCGGGCGCGGCCGGCGGCCTCATCATCGGTTTCGCGGTCTTCGGCCGGGCCCTGCTCGCGGCCCTGCGCGTCTCCGTGCCCAGCCTGACCATCGCGGGCGGGCTGCTGCTCCTCCTCGTCGCCCTGGAGATGCTCCGCGGCGAGCAGGGGGAGGCCGAGGGCCGCGGCAACGTCGCGCTCGTCCCGCTGGCGACGCCGCTCCTGGCCGGTCCCGGGGCGATCGCAGCGATCATGGTGCTGTCCGGGCGCTACACAGGGGTGGGCGGGCGCGTCGGGCTCCTCCTCGGCATCCTCGTCAGCGTCGCGGCGGTGGCCGCCGCGCTGCTCGCCGCCGGCTGGTTCGCGCGCGTGCTCCGCCCCGCGGCCATCCACATGCTGAGCCGCATCCTCGGGCTTCTGCTCGCCGCCATCGCGGTCCAGCTCGTCGTCAACGGGGTCACCGCGATCATCACGGCGTCCGCCCACTGATCCGTGCGCGCGGCGAGCGGGTTGGGACCGTGGCCGGCGCCGCCACGCCCCGCGCGGCGCCCGTCGGATCGCGGACAATTCTCTGCGCATGCGCGTTCTGGTGGTCGGCTCCGGTGGGCGCGAGCACGCCCTGGCCTGGGCCTGCGCCCGGCATCCCGCGCGGCCCGAGATCCTCTGCGCGCCGGGAAACGGCGGCACGGCAGGGATTGCCACGAACGTGCCGGTCTCCGTCACCGACGGCGCGGCGATCGCGCGCCTCGCCCGCGGGAGCGAGGTGGACCTGGTCGTGATCGGGCCCGACGCGGCCCTGGCGGCGGGCGTGGCGGACGCGTGCCGGGATGCCGGGGTGGCCGTCTTCGGCCCGTCCGCCGCCGCGGCCAGGATCGAGTGGAGCAAGACCCACGCCAAGCAGCTCATGGACCGGGCCGGGGTCCCCACCGCACGCTGGCGCTCGGGCGACCGCGAGACGCGGAGCCGGCTCTTCGACTTCGTGCTGGAGCTGGACGGACGCTGCGTGGTGAAGGCCGACGGGCTCGCCGCCGGCAAGGGGGTGGTGGTCTGCGACTCGCGCGCCGAGGCGCTCGGCGCGCTGGCCGCCTGCTTCACGGAGCGCAGGTTCGGCGACGCCGGCGACGTCGTCGTCGTGGAGGAGCGTCTGCGCGGGCCCGAGATGTCCGCCTTCGCCATCTGCGACGGCGGGCGCTTCCAGCTCCTCGCCCCGGCCCGCGACTACAAGAGGGCCCACGACTTCGACCACGGGCCCAACACCGGGGGCATGGGCGCCTACGCGCCCGCGGCGGCGGATCCGCCCCTCATGGACGGGATCGCCGAGCGGGTGATCCGCCCGACGCTCGCGGCGCTGGCGGATGCGGGGACCCCCTTCGTCGGCTGCCTCTACGCGGGCCTGATGCTGACCGCGGGCGGCCCCCGGGTGCTCGAGTTCAATGCCCGTTTCGGGGATCCCGAGACCCAGGCGGTCGTGCCCCTGGCGGGGGACGGCCTCCTCGACCTGCTGCTCGCGGCCGCTCGGGGCGACCTGCCCGCCGCGCCCGGGGGGCCCGCCGCCCCGCCCGCGCGCGCCGCGGTGGTGGTGGTGACCGCCGCCCACGGGTACCCGCTCGAGCCGCGGACCGGCGACCACATCTCCGGGCTAGACGGCCTGGACGCCGGCACGCTCTGCTTCCACGCGGGGACGGCGCGTGATGAACGGGGGCGCCTGGTCACCGCCGGGGGCCGGGTGCTCGGGATCACCGGCCTGGGCCCGGACCTGGCGAGCGCGCGCCGGCGCGCCTATGAGAACGTGCA
>JAJYMP010000014.1 GCA_021786915.1 Chloroflexota bacterium | reverse complement strand
GTGCCCTGGTTCCTCACGATGACCGCCTCGTCGCTCATCGCGGGCACGTAGGCACCGCCTGCCGTGCAGGACCCGAGCACGGCGGCGATCTGCGCGATGCCCTTCTCCGACATCGTCGCTTGGTTGAAGAAGATCCGGCCGAAATGCTCTCGGTCGGGGAAGACCTCGTCCTGGCGCGGCAGGTACGCGCCGCCGGAGTCGACGAGGTAGACGCAGGGCAGGCGATTGGCGAGCGCCACCTCCTGGGCGCGCAGGTGCTTCTTCACCGTCAGCGGGTAGTAGGTGCCGCCCTTCACCGTCGCGTCGTTCACCACGATGACGCATTCCCTCCCCGCCACCCTCCCGATGCCGCAGATGATCCCCGCGGCCGGGGCTTCGTCGTCGTAGCAGCCCGTCGCGGCGAGCGGCGAGAGCTCGAGGAACGGCGAGCCAAGGTCGAGGAGCTGTGCCAAGCGTTCCCTCGGGAGCAGCTTCCCTCGCTCGACGTGCCGTCGCCGAGCCGACTCGGGTCCGCCGAGCGCCGCGCGTTCGAGGCGTGCACGGAGGTCTGCGACGAGCTCGCGGTGACGCGCGGCGTTCCGCTGAAAGTCCGGCGTCGAGGGGTCGGCCGTCGAGCTGAGGACGGGGAACGGCGCAGGCGACACCCGGGTCATCGCCGGATATGTTAGCGATCGCTAACTAGTTCCGCTAGTTTCGTGCTGTGCCCGCCGCCACCTCCGGCCCCGCCGCCACCTCCGGCCCCGCTGGCGCCTCCGGCCCCGCCGCCGCCACGCCGCGGCACGCGCCACGGACCCCTCGTACCCGCGGACGCAGGCAGCGGATCCTGGCGTGCGCCGCGCAGCTGTTCGCCGCCCGTGGCTTCCATGGGGTGTCCGTCGACGACCTCGGCGCGGCCGCGGGGGTGACCGGCCCCGCGCTGTACCGTCACTTCCGAGCGAAGGAGGACATCCTCGCGGAGCTCCTCGTCGGGGTGAGCCAGCGACTGCTCGACGGGGGGAGGGCGCGCGTCCGCGACGCGAAGGACGACCAAGAGGCGCTCGGGGCGTTGGTCGAGTTCCACGTCGAGTTCGCGTTGGACGAGCCGGACGTCATCACGGTCCAGACGCGTGACCTCGAGAGCCTTCCCACCCCGGCGCGCCGTGCCGTGCGGGCCCTGCAGCACGACTACGTCTCAGTGTGGACGGACGTCGTCGAGCGGCTGACCGGCTGCACCCGGCAGCACGCTGTCGCTGCAGCGCATGCCGCGTTCGGCCTCATGAATTCCACCCCGCACTCGGCTCGCCTCCCCAGATCGGAGATGGCGGCGCTCCTTCGCCAGATGGCCGGCGCAGCGCTGCGATCGGCCGCCGGCGCCTGAGCGCGCGGCGGGGGCAGGGAGGCGGCGACCGAGTGGCCGCCGGGAACGCTCGACCGTCAGGCGAGGACGGCGATCGTGGAGGGCGGTCGCGGGACCACGAGCGTGGGCTCGGTCGCCTTCTGGACGTCGGCGACGGTCACGCCGGGGGCGACCTCTCGTAGGACCAGCCCCTCTGGCGCCACGTCGATCACCGCGAGGTCGGTGATGATCCTGTCCACCACGCCTGCGCCGGTGAGCGGCAGGGAGCAGCGCTCCACGATCTTGTAGGAGCCGTCCTTCGCCACGTGCTCCATCATTACGATGACCCGCCCCACCCCGTGCACGAGGTCCATCGCCCCTCCCATCCCCTTCACCATCTTGCCGGGGATCATCCAGTTCGCGAGGTCCCCGGTTGCCGAGACCTGCATCGCGCCAAGGACCGCGGCGTCAACGTGCCCGCCGCGGATCATGCCGAAGGAGAGCGAAGAGTCGAAGAACGACGCGCCGGGCTCCACGGTGACGGTCTCCTTGCCGGCGTTGATGAGATCGGGATCCTCTTCGCCTTCGTAAGGGTACGGCCCGACCCCGAGGATCCCGTTCTCGCTCTGCAGCACGACGTGGACGCCGGGTGGGAGATGATTGGAGATCAGCGTCGGCATACCGATGCCGAGGTTCACGTACTCCCCGTCTTGAAGGTCCATCGCGGCGCGCGCCGCCATCTGCGCGTGAGTCAGGCTCATGCGCGCACCTCCTGGGCCGCGGGTGGCTCGTCTCGCGCGGCGGCCGGGAGGGCTGTTGGGTCACCCGCACGGGCGCGCAGCGTTCGCTTCTCGATGCGCTTCTCGCGCGTCGTGTCCGCCTGCACGACCCGCTGGACGAAGATCCCCGGCAGGTGCACGGCTGCAGGGTCGAGCGCTCCAGCCGGAACCAGCTCCTCGACCTCGGCGATCGTCACCCTGCCGGCCATCGCGCAGAGAGGGTTGAAGTTCCGGCTTGCCTTTTCGAAGAAGAGGTTGCCGGCAGTGTCGCCTCGGCTGGCACGGACGAGGGCGAAGTCGGTCGTGACGGCATGCTCCAGCACGTACTTGCGTCCTTCGAACTCGCGCACCTCGCGCGGCGGCGACGCGAGCGTGACGCTGCCGTCCGCCCCATAACGCCAAGGGAGTCCCCCCTCTGCGATCAGGGTGCCGACCCCGGCAGGCGTGTAGAAGGCAGGGATCCCGCACCCGCCGGCGCGCAGCCGCTCAGCGAGCGTGCCTTGGGGAACGAGCTCCACCTCGAGCTCACCGGCAAGGAACTGCCGCGCGAACTCCTTGTTCTCACCGACGTACGAACCGGTCACGCGCACGATGCGGTGCTCGTC
>JAJYMP010000737.1 GCA_021786915.1 Chloroflexota bacterium | reverse complement strand
TTCGCCTTCTTCGTCTGGGTGGATCTCGTGGTGGTTCCCGGGACCGGGGCCCTGACGCTGGTGCTGGCCGGGTACACGGTGCTCACCCTGGTGCTGATGGCCCAGGTGGGGCGCGACGCGTGGCGCGCCGGCGGCGAGACGTTCAGCGTCTGGTTCCGGACGCTCAACCGGCTCGCGCCCTACGGGGTCGCGCCGGCCGCGGACGCCGAGGGCCGCGCTGATGCCGTCGCCGACCACGTGGTCCTGCGCCGGCCGTTCGCGAGCGGCGTGCTCGACGGCCGCTGGGAGACGGCGCGGATCGTGCTGGTGGCGGTCGGCGTGGCGTCGATCGTCTTCGACGGGGTGTCCCAGACCGTCGCCTTCGCGGACGTCTTCGGGGGGCCGGTGTTCATCCCCAGGACCGCGGAGCTGGGCGCATTCCTGGGGCTCGTCGTGGTGGCGGCGGTGTTCGTCGCGAGGACGGTGGGGCCAGGGGCCATCGGCTCGGGGCTGCTGCCGATCGCCGTCGGCTACCTCATCGCGCACTACCTGACGTTCCTGCTCATCGACGGGCAGCGGATCGTGATCGCGGTGTCGGACCCGCTCCAGACAGGCGCTGACGTGTTCGGCAGCGCGTTCTACGTGGTGCAGACCGGCTGGCTGCCGCCGGGACTCGTGTGGACGGTCCAGCTGGCCGCGGTGGTGGGCGGGCACATGCTGGGCGCCTGGGCCGGCCACGTCACCGCCCAGCGCGACGCCGACGCGATCGCGACCGCCCGGCCACCGCGCGACCTGCGGCACCGCAAGATCCACTCCCTCCCGGCCCGCGCCGTACCCAACGTCCGGCGGCGCGAGGTCCCGCTCGCGGTGGTCATGGTGGCGCTGTCCACGCTCACGCTGTGGTCGCTCGGCCAGGCGATCGTGAGGGAGCAGGCGGCGCTGCGCGACGCGGCGCCGACGATCGCGGCGCGGCCATAGCGGAGGTTCGCGGCGGACGGCGATCGCGGCTCGGCAGGTGGCCACGACGCCGAGCAGCGCGGTGCCCCCACGACACGGACGGCGAGTTCGTGGCATGTCATGCCATGGATTCGGGCTCCCGTTGTCGATTCTGGGCACGGGAGGCCACGATTCGACCGTGGCCATGGCGTTCCGGGCGCCGAACCGGTCGATTCGTGGCACCCGATGCCATGAATCGACCCGGAGGCGCGGAATCCATGGCATGTCATGCGACATTCCGGCGGGTCGGCGCAGCGCCGGCCTGGCCCGGTGCCCGGCGATCGCGGCGTGGCCGTGGGGCGAGCCTCGCGGGCGCGCGGCCGAAGCGCAACGCCGGACCCTATGCCTCGGGCACCCACTCCGTGATCGAGCGCACCTGCGCGATCGAGTCCACGAGCGCCGGGTCCAGCGCCTCGGCGGCGGCCACGCCCGTCTCGATGGACGTGAAGCACAGGATCCCCTCGGCGATCGTGGCATGGCGGATGTCCGCGGCGTCGCGCACCGGCCCGGACCGCGGGGTGGGCGTGTTGACCACCAGCCGCACCTCGCCCGAGGCGATCAGCTCCAGGATCCCCGCCTCGTCGCCCGCCGGCTCGGAGCCCAGCTTCGCCACCGGCGCGATCCCGGTGATCCCCGCCTGCTCGAGCAGCGCCCGCGTTCCGGCCGTCGCCGCCAGCCGGTAACCGGCCCGCACCAGCGCGCGGCCGAGGTCGGCCAGGCCCCACTTGTCGCGGTCGGCGATCGAGAGCAGCGCGAGCGGCGTCTCGCCCTCGCCGGCGCGCGGCGGGATCAGGGCGGCGCCCGTCAGCGCCTTGGCCATGGCGACCGGCGCCCGGTCGGCGATGCCGATGACCTCGCCGGTGGACTGCATGAACGGGCCGACGGACGGGTCGACGCCCTTGAGCTTGGCGGTCGAGAACGCGGGCGCCTTGACCGCGACGAACGGTGGCGGCGGGACGAGGCCGCCTTCCCACCCGAGGGACCGCAGCGTCTCGCCGAGCGAGATTCGCACCGCCAGCTCCACCATGGGCACGCCGGTGACCTTGGACAGGAACGGCACGGTGCGGGAGGCGCGAGGATTGACCTCGATCAGGTACACGCCGTCCTCGCGGACGATGAACTGTGCGTTGACCAGGCCCTGGGCGCCGAGCGCGAGGCAGATCCGCTGCATCGTGGCGATGATCAGCTCCTGGTCGCCCTCGCCCACGCTCTGCGGCGGGAACCACGCGATCGAGTCGCCGGAGTGGATGCCCGCCCGCTCGACGTGCTCGAGCAGGCCCGGGATCAGCACCTCGGTCCCGTCGCTCACGGCGTCCACGTCCACCTCGATCCCCTCGAGGAACCGGTCGATGCGCACTGGCCGGTCGGGGTCCACGACGGCAGCCGACGCCAGGTGGCGGACGAGGTCCTCGGGCGAGTACGCGAAGTCGATGGCCAGGCCCCCGATGACGAACGACGGCCGGACGATGACCGGGTAGCCGATGCGCTCGGCGAGCGTGAGCGCCTCCTCGATCGTCTCGGCCATGCCGCCCTCGGGCTGGGGGATGCCCAGCCGGTCGAGCAGCGCCGAGAACCGGGTGCGCTCCTCGGCCTGGTCGATCGCCTCGAGGTCGGAGCCCAGCAGCGGGACGCCCGCGTGGACGAGCGGCGCGGCGAGGTTGAGCGGCGTCTGGCCGCCGAACGCCACGACCGCCGGGAGGACGCTGCTGCCGCCCATCGCCGCCACG
>JAJYMP010000614.1 GCA_021786915.1 Chloroflexota bacterium | reverse complement strand
GAGCTACATGCTCAGCGGTGGCTCCGAGATCCCGGCGCAGACGGGTCACGATCTCCGGCAATCCACGCTCTACGGAGTGTTCAGCGGCCAGGACGGTCACTTCGTGGTTGCGGCGCAGGTCGACGAGGTGTGGAGGCGCCTGGCTTTCGTCGTGGGTGGTCAGGACCTGGCGGACGACGCGCGCTACCACACCCTGGTCGGGCGCAACGCTCATCACGACGCCATCCTGGCCATCGTGCGCGAGTGGGCGATGGCGCAGCCATCCGTGGACGCGTGCCTCGCGGCGCTCCAGGCCGCGCGCGTGCCGTGCGCCCGAGTCCGTCGAATCGACGAGGTCATCGCCGACCCCCAGGTCATCGCCCGTGGGATGCTGGTCGAGCAGGAGCATCCGGTCCTCGGCAGGATCACGATGCCCAATCTTCCGTTCAGGTTCTCGGGCTGCGACACGTCCCCGCGCAGCGCGGCGCCACTGCTCGGGCAACACAACCACGCCGTGGCGGAGGACCTGGGCTACTCGTCCGCGGACATCGACGCGATGGTCCGCGACGGCGTCTTCTACGCAGAGGACGCCGTCACACGGCTCGAGGACCAGCGTTGATTGTCACTGCGAGCGACGGTCGTCACGCAGTCCTGGCGCCGGCTCTGGCGTCGGTTGGCGTTTCCCCCTGGCAATGGTGTCCTGTCGTCGAAGACAAGGAGGGTTCCCGTGAAGGTCCTCGTGGTGAACGGTCCGAACCTCAACCTGTTGGGTATGCGTGAGCCCGGCATCTACGGGTCCGGCACGCTTGCCGACCTGGAGCGCGAACTTCGTGACCTGGCGGGCGGCCTGGGGGCGGAGATCGACTTCTTCCAGAGCAATCACGAGGGCGCGATCGTGGATCGAATCCACCAGGCCCGCACAGACGGCGTCGACTTCGTGATCATCAACCCGGGGGCGTTCACCCACACGAGCGTCGCGATCCGCGACGCCTTCAGCGGGGTGTCCATCCCCTTCGTCGAGGTGCACATCTCCAACGTCCACAAGCGCGATGCGTTCCGCCACCACTCATACCTGTCGGACATCGCCGAGGGTGTCATCGTCGGCCTCGGCATGCACGGGTACGGGCTGGCCCTGCGATACGTGCACGCCCGCCTGAGCGCGGCGGCGACACGGTAGGCGCTGGCACGGGCTCTTACCAAGGTATCGCCTCCCAATATTGGATAGGGATGCAGCCTCATGGCACGACGGTATTCGTTGGCGTACTTGACGGTGTTGGGTTGCCCACCGCCAGAGCAGATCTACATCGCCGGGCGCGCCGGATACGACTACGCGAGTCTCCGGCCCATCAGCTTGGGACTTCCAGGCGAACCCGACTTCTCTCTCCGGCCGGGCTCGGAGATGATGCGAAACGTGAAGACCGCCATGGCGGAGACCGGCGTCGGGATCCTCGACATCGAGCTCGCGCGAGTCGTGGAAGGCATGGACATGGCCAAGTACGAGGCGGCGTGCGAGGCAGCTGCCGAGCTGGGGGCGAAGCACCTCCTGACCAGCATCTGGACCGAGGATCGTGCCTTCTACGTCGAGAAGTTCGGCGAGGTCTGTGACCTTGCGCTGCGCTACGGGATGACGGCCGACCTCGAGTATGTGCCCATCGCGGGCGTACGCAATCTGGCTGCAGCGCTCGACGTACTGAATGCCGTCGGGCGGGACAACATGGGACTGATGATCGACATCCACCACTTTCATCGGGCGCATGACAGCGTCGAGGAGCTGGCGAGGGTTCCCCGCGAGTACTTCCACTTCTGCCATCTCTGCGACGCCCCCGCCGAGATCCCAACGGATCAGGACGAGATGCGGCGCATCCTGCGCGAAGCGCGCTCCTACCTGGGCGAAGGCGGCATCGACGTGGCGCGCATCCTCGATGCGATGCCGGAGATCGCCTGCTCCATCGAGTTGCCCAACGTGAGCCGTTCGCGCGTTCTCGGAAACGCCGAATTCGCGACGCGCTGCCTCGAGACGGCGAAGGCGTATCTCCGCCAGCACCCTCGTCCCGATGTCGGCTCGCCGACCGGTGCCGCCTCGTGACCGCGGCGCGCCGCCCCTGACGGGAACCGCCCCGACCAGCTGCGCGAGGGGCGCTGGCGCCCGCAGGGTTTCGGCACATCACCCTCGCAGACTTGCTGCGATGCGTCGCAGTCGAGCGCAATGAGACGCCGGAGCTGGGGGACAGCAATCAAGGTCACTGTGCCTGGGCCCGGAGTTGGGTCCGCTGGCGGTTAGGCAAGTCCCCGCTGCAGATGAGGCTGGGTTACCCCACATGGCGCTACGCCCAGGAGGCTTCGGTTCGTCAGCGTTGGTAGCATGGGCGTGACCACTGTGCTGGAGAGGGTTGAGTGCGAGATTCGGAGGGCATTCCCTGGATCGCGGGGGACGAGGACTACCCGTTCGCGGTGCGGCCGGGTGAGGACGCGCGGGCGTATACGCACCGCTGGCTGGCCGACGCCCCATACGCCCGCGTGGTCAGGGACACGGTTCGCTACATCCATGAGACTGATGTTGCGAATCTGGTCAACGCGGTGACCTCCGACCCTGAGCTGATGCAGGCCGGTCTCTCGGAGTGGGGCGACCGCCTCCTGCGGTCCCACGAGCGGACACGCTTGATCGAGATGCTGAAGGCCGCAGCGGCTGCGGCAACGCGGGTGGCAGATGTGCTTGCGTCGGACGCGCCGAGCGACGACACGGAGGCTGCGGCCGACTAGCGCGAGCCTCCGGCGGGTGGCTGGGGCCGGCCAACAGCGCCTGCGGACCCGACGGCGCCGGGCGCCACTCGCTCGATATGGGTTCGACCAGCCAGCACGATCGATGTCCCGACGAGGCAGCTCGCCATCAGCGCCATCAGCGCCATCGGGATCGCGAAGCTCCCCTCGGCGTCCCGCACGAAACCGAGCACCAGCGGGCCGGCGGCCGACAGCTCGTACCCGATGAGCAACATGAACGCCGCCATGCTGCCCGCCATAACCGGGTCGTCGGCCAGCGTGATCCCCACTCCGAGTAGCACCGGGTAGATCATCCCGTTGCCGATCCCAAGGAGCACGGTCGCGGGGGCGCCAAGCGGCACCTGGAGGGCGAGCCCAAGGGTGCCGGCCAGGATCGCGATGCCGCTCATCACCAACAGCCGGCCCAGCTGAACCCGGCGCGACAGCCAGATAAGGGACACGTTCCCGACGAGGGTCCCGACGTTGAGCAGGGCCACCAGCCCTCCGGCAGCCGACAGGGACCAGCCGCGCTCCAGGAAGGCACTGGGCAGCCAGGCGTTGGCACCCCAATAGACCATGCCCTGGAACCCATAGGCCAGCGCCAGGAGCCAGGTGACGGGCAGCAGCCAGACCTTCGCCGGCCGGAGCGCCTGGGAGACGACGAACGCTGGATATGGCGGTACGGCAACGAGCCAGCCCGCCAGCGGGACCAAGCAGATGGCCCCCATCAGGGCGATGGACGGACGCCAGCCGCCGAGGAGGTCCGCCGCCGGGCCGGCCGCGGCCGCGGCGATCGTCGCGCCGGCGACGATCCCGGTCGCCGATGCCGCGGCAGCAGCCGTTGCGCGGCGATAGGAGGCTCGGAGCTTGCCAACGACCGCGGGCAGCGCGCCCGCGGCACCGGTCGCCATGCCGACCACGAGGGTCAGCGCGAGGATCGCCAGCGGGGATGACACCACCGCCCGGAGCGAAGCTGCGATGGCGATCAGAGCAAGTCCGATCGCCATCGCCGTCCGATCACCGAGGCGTCGGGCGATGAACGGCCCCAATGGCGCGAACAGGCCCATGCAGATGATGGGGATCGCTTCGAGGGTCGACACGAACAGATGTGACATGCCGAGGCCCGACGCCATCTGGGACGCAACGGGCCCCACTCCGATGACCGCCGGGCGCAACCCGAGTGCCGCGATGAACAGGGCAATGCTGGGATCGCGGGGCTCAGCCGGCGTCGGGCCGCCGGCTCCGCGCCTAGGATCGTGGGAACGCATCCCTAGCCGGGCGACGCGTCACTGGAGACGACGCCGCCCACGGCGGCAAGGACGCTTCTCGCTACGACGTCGGCCGGCACGTCGTGACGGACGACGACGCCCGACCCTCGGGCCAGCACCCAGCGCACGTGCCCGTGCTTGCGCTTCTTGTCAGCAGCGATCAGGGAAGGGAGCACCGACGTGTCGATGTCCAGGCGCCGCGTGCCGAGCTCGAGCCGGTCAAGGATTCGGCTGGCACGAGCGGCCAAGGCTGGCGGCGTCTCGCCCAGGTCGAGCCCGATCGCGAGCGCGGCGCGCAGTCCGTAGGCGACGGCCTCGCCGTGGAGGATCTCGTACTCGGTCGCCGTTTCGAGCGCATGGCTGAGGGTATGGCCAAGGTTCAGCGCGATCCGCGTCTCGGCGGTGTCCCGCTCGTCGGCGACAACGATCCGAAGCTTCGCCAGCGAACAGCGCTCGATCAGCTCCTCCAGGTCATCTCCGTCCGGAATGCCATCGCCCGCCCCGCGTGCGGCCCGTTCGAGGATGGCGAAGACATCCTGGTCACCAAGCAGGGCGTACTTCACCGCCTCGGCCATCGCGGCCCGCCGCTGACGGGGATCCTCACCCCGCAGCAGGCGGACGTCGACCACGGTTCCCACCGACTGGTGGAAGATGCCCAGCAGATTGCGCCCCACATCGAGGTTGACGGCGCCCTTGCCGCCGATGCCGAGGTCGATCTGGCCCAATGTCGTAGTCGGGACTGTGATAAGCGGTACTCCTCGGAGATACACGCCCGCGAGAAAGGCGGTTGCTTCACAGACGCGATCGTCGCCAAGCGCCACGATCGGGTCCCACCGTCCCATGCCCTTTCGGGCGAGTTCCCGGGCGAGCTCGGTCTGCGCGGCGATCGTCTTGGAGCTCTCGCCGACGGGGACGTCGACCAGCACGAATGGCAGGCCCGCGGTCTCGAGCGCGGACGAGATCTCCGGCCCAGACTGCTGCCATGTTGCGGCATCGGTGAGGACGGCCGCGCGATGGGCACGGGCGCCGCTAAGGGCATCCCGAATCCCGCGGGCGACGATCCCCTCGCCGATCTCCATGACGCCCAATGGCGTGTCGGCGCGAACGACCAGCGTGCCCGGAGGACTGGGTTGATCGAGCAGATGGAGAACGGCGTCGACGATCGACGGGGTCGATCCAGTGGCGTCGACCCGCTCGCCCGCTGCGTAGTACGGTGCCATCGTCGCAAGATGGTCCTCGATCGCTTCGGCCGGATCGCGTCGAGATGCGCGCCAATGTTCGCCGCCCAGTCGAGCGCGTGACACAAGGCGGGGGACCGGAGCGTCGAGCCACACCACCCGGCGGCCCCGATACAGGCGGCGGCGGAGAAGCGGGTCGACAAGGGCGGTGTCGGCGAGCAGCAGACGCGGGGCTCGGTCCGGGGAGGCGGCTAGGGCGAGGAGATTCTCGAGGTCTCCGCGATCTGAGGGTCGGAGCTCGTCGACATCGACCAGCGTCCACCCCTTTGCCTGGGCCAGCGCGCGCGCAACGGCGCGCGCAGCGCTCCCGGGAGCGCCAACAAGGACGACTTCGGCATGCCGCTGGGTCACGTGCTGTGCGCCGCGGGCGGCCCGCCCTTTGCCCGAGCCTCGATGGCAGAGAGCGGCGCGGCTTGCATCACGTCGACCGGTGCCGGCTGTTCGAACCAGAGCTCGAACGCCCTCGCTTCCTGATGCACCACCATGAGCTCTCCGTTCACTGCCGCCGTGACCCCGGCCGCGCGTGCCTCCCGGAGGAATCGCGTTTCGCGCGGACTATATACGACATCGAGGACCCGGTTGGGTGCGCGCGAAGCCGCGCAGGAAGCTCCGCTGAGCCCGCCGCCGTCCTTCGAGACTCTGTCCTCGGAGCTCCGTTACGACATCTTCTTCCTGCAGGCCCTCGAGCGTCGGCTCGAGCGCCGGTGAACGCGCCATCGTCCGGCGGTGTCGGCCGGGGGCGTCCGAGGCGCGGGAGCTCCTGGACCTGGTCCGGCGATCTTGCCCCGGCTGCGGCTGGACCGTCGGCCGTCGGCCATCAGGTGCGTCGGGACGTCGACGACGTCCTCGTCGAGGGCGAGGAACCGCCGGCGCAGGGGCAGGCCGAAGCCCTTCGCGCCCTCGATGGCGATGAGGCGCGGGCGGGCGAACTCCCGGCTCCACGCGATGAGGCTTTCCAGCTCGCGGGGGCCCGCCCCACGCGAAGGGTGCACCTGGCCAGCGTGACCGAGCATAACGGGCCTTGTCACGAGGTGGGCCGGTTGACACGAACACTTGTCACACACGACGGTGCGACCGTCACCCGGGGAGCGGCGCTCGGATCGAATAGAACAAGTGTTCTGGCGCGCCCGACAGGATTCGAACCTGCGACCTTCGGCTCCGGAGGCCGACGCTCTATCCGCTGAGCTACAGGCGCGCGAGCCCAGATCATACCGTTCGAGCGTGGATAGAGCTTCGGCTTCCGGTTCTACGCTCTATCGCAGCGGCTCTTCCAGGCTTGTCAGACAGCGCGATCGCCGTATAGAGCGTAAAACCCAAACAGTTCAGCTTGTCGGATCTGAGCCGGCGGAGGATGCTCGCTCCACCAGGCCCACGAACTCGGGCGCGAATCGTCGGAGGCTCTCGAGCACCTGCGCCACCGTGAGCGCAGGCCGACTCGTTGATGCGGCCATCGCAGCCAGCTCCTCGAGGACCCCTGCGGGATCGAGCCACCACTGGTGGACGAGGAACTCGTCAGCCGTGTGGACGAGCAGGCCAACTTCGGCAAGCCTGTCGGGCGCGAAGTGGCGGACGTTGTTGGTGACGATCACGTCTGCGCGAGCCGCGAACGCCGCCGCCACGACGTGCCGATCGTCGGCGTCGACCTCGTCCGGGACGGCGGACGCGAAGCGGCCGGGCTGGTGCGTCATCGCCTCGGCGAAGGCCGCCTCCATGCGCTCGCGCCGGCGGCGGAACTGCTCCCCATAGTCCGGCTTGCGCCGCGTCAGGCTCCCGACCAGCTCGTCGAGGATCTCGGTGCTCCAGGCCGGACGGTAGAGGCCGCGCTCCGCGAGGCGCAGCAGCAGGTCGCAAACGACCCATGGGTGCAGAACGCTGGCGTCGAGCAGCGCGACGAACGCCACGTCCGATCACTCGTCGTAGATGGCGAGATCCTGGGCCTCCGCCGCCATTCCGGCGAGCATCTCCCTCCGCTCCTCGCTCCGGCGACGCCGGTAGGCGAGCAGGTCGTCGAGCCGGATCCGCCGGTGCGTTCCGACGCGGTGGTACGGGATCTGCCCGGCCTCGAGCAGCCGGATCAGGAAGGGCCGGGACACGTTGACGAGGTCGGCCGCCTGCTGCGTCGTGAGCTCGAGGCCGACGGGCAGGATGGACACGCCGCGTCCGCGGCGGAGTTCCTGGGCGGCGCGGACGAGGACGGCGTAAAGGGACTCGGGAAGCTCGGTTCGCGTGCCGTCAGGCCCGACGATCTCCGCCCGCTGATGGTCCGCGGCAGGACGAAGGGCGCGCTCGATCGCGTCGAGCGCTCCGCGCTCGGCTTCGTCCGGGACGATCGGTTCACGCTCTGAGACTGCCGTTGCCATTGCTGCACCTCCGGCCGCCATGCTATGCTCCAACCGCAATAAACGCAACCGTGCGAATGGTCCTGGGTCGCGTGGCGAGCAGGAGGCTCGAGTGGGTACGTCGACGCCGGTCGCGACGGAGTACGTCTGGCCGAAGACGCTCCGCCTCCCGTCGCGCCCTCCGAAGCTCGTCTACCTTGACCTCCTTCACTGGGTCTCGCTGGCTAAGGCGAACAGCGGGCACCGTGATGGCGGCCGATATGCTGATGTTCTCGGCGCCTGCATTCAGGCTGTCCAACGTGGGATTGCGGTCTTCCCGATCTCGGACGCCATCTACATGGAGGTCTCGAAGATCGGTCAGCACCGACAGCGGCGCGACCTCCGCGACGTGATCGAGCTGGTCTCGCGATACCAGGTCATCACCTCACGCGTGATCATCAACAACCACGAGGTCGAGGCGCTTCTCGACGAGGTCGTGGGCCCCAGCTCCCGTCCGATCAACACGATGGACTATCTCGACTGGGGCGTCGCCCGCGCGTTCGGCATGGTCGGCGGATTCCGGATCAGGGACCGCCAGACTGACGAGGACGTGACCGAGGAAGCCGCGGCCAAGTTCGCCGATGGACCCAACGCGTTCTACCGCAAGCTCGCCCTCGCCGAGCTGGAGCTCAACCGAAAGACCCTGGAGGGTCCGACCAGCGAGGAAGAGCCGGCGCTACGCGCCGACGGCTGGAACCCTCGAGCTGTATATGAGGTCGCAGCCCAGAGGGCCGCCCAGGAGTTGGACCAAGTCGAACGGTTCAACGACGATCCGGCATGGCGCGGCGAGCGGATCCGCGACGTCATCGCGGCGCGTGAGGTCATCATCGAGATCAACCGGATGCTCTTCGAGGGCCTTGCAGATCGCAAGGCCAGTCTCGATGACGTGCTGGATGAGAACGACATTGAGAAGACCAGGCGTTTCTTCAGCTCCATGCCGAGCTTCGATGTCTCGGTGAGCATGAAGGCGGCGTACCACCGCAATCCGGCCCATCGGTGGAAGCCGAACCACATCCATGACATCGATGCCCTCGCATCGACAGTCCCCTACTGCGACATCGTCGTGACGGACAAGGAGGCGGCATCACAACTCATGCAGGCGCGCGTTGCCAGACGGTTCCAGACGACCGTCCTCTCCCGACTCGAGGACCTCATTCCAGTGCTGGGATCGGCCGCGTCCTGATCTGGAGGCACAGCTGCGGCGCCGTCTACCAGGGCTGGCTGCGGGCCTCGACGATGTAGTTGTGCCAGCCGGCAACCGCTTCAGCGAGGCGTGCCGGATCGCGGCCGAAGAGGCCAGCACGGAGCAGCGGCCACGTCGGACCCGCCGACGCGACCTCTTGCTCGAGCGCCACCTCGATCCCGCCGCCGTAGTTGCCGCGCCAACTCAAGCGGCCCACCGGCGCGTAGCCGCGGCCGTGCGCCTGCCGAGTGAGGTCGAACATCGCGAGCCCGAGGAGGTATTCCCATCGGTCGAAAGACCGCTCATACGACTCCTGATCGGGCTCCAGCTCCTCGACCCATGGCCGCTCGACTTCGCACAGGTGGTCGCTCGTCGCCGTGTGCCGCCGGTCGAGTCCCGGAAGGCGCATCGCGACCTTGCTGCTGATGGCCGCGACCCCGCTGAGCACGAGCGCCACCTTCTTCCATTCGCCCTGATCTCGAATGGTGGCGGAGTCGAGCAGGGGCGCGAGTTGTTCCTCTCGGCTCCCGATGACCGCGCCGAGGCCGCCGCCGTAGAGCACGAGCACGGCCGGATAGAGGAACAACTCGAGCCAGACGGTGACCCCATTGCCTCGGTCCATCGCGTTGGCCAGGCGCGCGACGATGCCCGGCACAAGGCGATCGTCCGTGGTCCTGCCCCAGTAGGCGACGAGCGCGGCCGCGCGCGCGAGGTCCTCCGCCAGCGTCTCGTAGGCGGCGACACGACGAGCGAGCTCGTCGTCGGAGTACTGGACGCCAGCGGAAAGGGACTCGTCGTGCATTCCCTCAATGACGCGCGCGACCTCGGCCTGTAGAAGGGCGTGCAGCGCCGGTGCCTTCGTCGGGTCGGCGGCCAGTTCGCGGACCTGACCGAGGAACTCATCGTTCACGCCGACGATCCTACCGTCGGCCGGCATGTGACACTGGTCCCGTGAAGGTGTTCATCAGCTCGGTTCGTCGTGGGCTCGAGGAGGAGCGCGATGCCCTGCCCGGCATGATCCAGGCGCTCGGGCACGAGCCCCGCCGGTTCGAGGACTTCACCGCCCAGTCGGTCCCATCGCGACAGGCTTGCCTCGACGGCGTCGAGGCCGCAGACGTCTACATCCTGCTAATCGGCGAGCACTACGGTGACCCGCTCCCCGAGACAGGTAAGGCGCCGACCGAGGAGGAGTTCACCGTCGCAAAGCGCCGCGGGATCCCGATTCGCGCATTTCGCAAGCGTGAGGTCACGCTGGAACCCGCTCAGGCCGAGTTCGTGGGGCGGATCGAGGCCTATTCCAACGGGATCTTTCGGAATGGATTCACGAGCGCGACCGAGCTTCTCGCCGAGGTGGCGCGGGCGATTCGCGAATTCGAGCAGGCACCGACCGCTCTCCGCTTCGAACCGCTCGCGCCGCCAGTTTCCGCGCCCTGGAGATCTCTTGAGCGGCATGGGTGGCGCTCAAACGCGACGATTCTTGAGCTCATCGCGATCCCGCTGACACCCACGACGACGACCGCGACCACGCTGTCCGCCCTGCCAGGACGGCTCGCCCGGCTTGGGCGCGACCACGGCTACTTCGACGACGCCCAGGCGCTCGACACCGGCCTCGCCAACTCCGCCGCCCACGCGGCCACCCGTCCCGATCGAAACGTACCCATTCGCGGTCTGGGTGTGACCGCCGCGGGCGCAATCTCCATCTGGGACGAGATGCCCTCAGACATGCTCGGCGTGATCCTCGACCCGGCCGATCTCGCCGAGCGGATCGCAGCGATGCTCAGGATTGCGTCCGATCTCGTGCCCGCTCCGAGCCCTGTGGCGCTGGCGATCGGGCTCCACGGCCTGGGCTCGGTCGTGGAGGGACGGATCGGCGACCTCGGCCGTCGGAACTCGGCGTCCATACCGGGCTTTAGACAGAACAAGGACGCGCTGGTCGAGCCGCGGGACACTGTCCCAGCAGGCTCACTGGGGCCGGCCGCGAATGAGGTCGGAGGCGAGCTCGCTACGCGGCTGATCCTTGCCTTCCGAGATGCCTTCCGGTATTGAGGCGTCGTCCAGATCGGGCAATTCGACTCGCCCGTTCGAGTCGTAGAGCGTAAAACTCCACCCGTTTCGCTTGGGGTCCCACTCGGGCGGTCACTACGCTCAGGCGGTCAGGCTCCGGAGGCCGACGCTCTATCCACTGAGCTACAGGCGCGCGAGCCCAGATAATACCGTTCGAGCGTGGACAGAGCGTCGGCTTCCCGTTCTACGCTCCAATCCGCGGCGGTCGCCAGCACGGATCCGGTGGCCACTACGGTTGTAGAGCGGAACACCGGGCGATCCGATGTTCGCCGGCCTCTGGGTCACGAAGCTCTACTCGGCGGCACGCCGATACGTCGTCGGTCGTCCCGGCCCGCCGTTGACGGCGATGAAGTGGTTGGCGCGAAGGTCGCGCAGGATGATCGGTGATGTCGATCATGCGTGGAAAAGGGGCAACACATACGCGACCGGAAAGGTAATGGTCGACGACTGTGACCTTTGCCGTGCGAAGCCGCCCTTCTCAGACACTCCGCTCGCGAAGGCCAAGGAGGGCGCGGATGCGGGCTGGGTCCATGAGCCCGGGCGCGTGTGCCTGACGATCTTGCCATGCGAAGTCGTCGAGCAGCGCCTCGAGCTCGGGGCGGACTCGACGATCCGCTGCTGCCTGGCGGGGCGTGAGGCCACCGAGCGCCGGGACGGCCTCGTCGATCCAGTTCCTCTCGGCCCTTCGCATGAACTCGTCCATCGCCAGCGCCAGCTCGGGGTGAGCGGCGACGTCGATCGGCTCCGCCGCCGGACCTTTCGCCCGCTCCTCCTCCATCGCCTCGTCAATGGCTCGTTCCACACGCCGAACCAGGCGCGCGTCGGGTGCCGCCCGGAGGAGCGTCCGCCCCAGCCTCGTCGCGCGCTTGACCGAATTGGCGTCGATCGTCGCCCGATCGCCGTCGAGCGTGATCGAGCCACGGATCCACTCCTGACCGTGGCGAACGACCACTTCGACGAACCGATTGCGCCCGTCGGCCTGGAGCTTCCGTCCGAGGGCGGCCGCCGCAGCGGCGGGGTCGGGCAGCCGATACACCACGGTCATGAGCTGCAGGGGTTCGCCCTCGGTGTTGGCGAGCCTCGGCCTCGGCGGGGGTGTGACCATCCAGCGCAGCAGGGCGACGCCGTCGCCGGCGTTCAGCAGGTCGAGGACCTGTCGCCGCTGCGGGCGCGGTATGAGGATGCCATCGGCCGCCACGACGCCGCCCGCGCCGTTGGGCATCAGGCGGAGGCAGACGAGATCGAGCGGCTGGACGTGACCGGAGATCGAACGGTCGAGCACTTCCACGCCGCCGTCGTCGGATCGGAGGTCCCGGAGCGTGACCGCGCTGCCGGGGCGAACCGATACCACCTCGTACAGCGTTCGGCGGGTCAGGAGCCAGGTGGCACAGAGCGCCCGCTCCGCCTCTGGAAGGAGGGCGCCACGCACAGCGAGGAACTGGCCCAAGCCGCCCCGGTCATGGAGCACGACGTCGGCAACCATCGGATCGACGCCTTCGAGTGCCGCCTGTGACCCCGCCCCGACCTCGTCGAGCAACTCGTCGCCCGCGCGCTGCATGTTCGGCTGGGCGAGCCACGCGTCAAGCTTGTGCAGGAGGGCGGCCGATGGGTCGACGGTTCGATTCTCGTTCGGCGCGTTCAGGTGACACACCTTGTACTTTCGACCGGACCCGCACGGGCAGGGCTCGTTCCGCCCGACCCTTGTCACCGCCGGCTTCACGTGCCGTTCGAGCCAGGTGCGCTCGGAGTCCCCGGCCGGAACCAGCGCCGTCCGCAAGTGCTCGAGCGCCTGGGCGTAGTTGCCACGATCAGTCTCGTATCGAGCGATCGCGACGAGCGCCGGCTGGTTCCCTGGATCTGCTTCGAGCGCGGACCGGTACAGGCGTTCGGCCGCGGCCACATCCTCGCGCGCCTCCGCGAAGGTCCCCAGGACAAAGCGCGGACCCGCCGCGTGGCGGCCGACGGCCGCCGCCGCGATGGCGGCCACGAACGGCTCGAGCTCCGGATGGGACCAGGCCATGACGGCAATGACCCGGGCAATCCCGGGCCACTCGAGCATGCGCGCGAGGCTGGCATTGGTCTCGGGGCTGTCGATGCCCCCAAGTCGCTGGCCAAGGTCATACGCGCCGAGGACGATCCGCAGTCCTTCGACCTCCGCCTGGTCCAGGTTGAACGCCTCGATCATCTCGCGATCGAGGGCGAGCTCAGGCCCCTCGCCGTCGAAGATATCCGCGTCGTCGGCGTCGTCCAGATCGGTATCGTCGAATGTGAGGAACTCGTCGACAGCGTCCCAATCCGTCCCAGGCAGGCCCACGAAGCCGCGGTGCACCTCGAGGCCAGCCGCTACGAACGCCTCGCCGACGGGCGGCAGCGGATCATCGAACAGGCCGGCATCATCCACGAGGAGATCGAAGACGAGGGTCTCGAGAGAGACGGCCGGGGGCAGGAGCAGCACATCGGCTGCGGCTTGTTCGGAGAGCCGCGTCCGGGCCGCCTCCACGAGTCGGCGAGCCGCAATCCGGGAGCGCGCAGGCGGCTGGGATGCGTGCTCCACGCGGAGGAGCCCGCCGGTCAGTCGCACCTCGACAAGCTGGCCGGCGGACATGCCCTCGAGCCAGCCCGGCGGACCCTGCAGCGCTGCGTCCGTGTCGGTGCCACTGGCATCGCGAGCGGCCTCGTCCCAGAGAATCGCGAGCGGCCGCCCGTCCGGCAGGAGCAGGCCGTCGGAAGCGACGGGGGTGAACGGGGCGAGGTCGGGCGTCAGGGCCAGGACATCGGCTGCGACTTCTGCCGCCGAGAGCCGGTGGGTCAACGCTATTCCACGCAGCAGCTGGCCCGGAACGGCCCACCTCCCATCTTCGAGCTGGTGGAACCGCCGATCGACCCCGAGGGCGCGCGAAACCGCTCGAGCCGGGTCCTTGGCTCGGGTCAGTCCTCGGGCGGCGATCAGACGCCCGAGCTCCGGTCCAGGGAGCGCGCGATGCTCCGCAAGCAGCTCAGCCGCGTAGTCGGCGATCGTCGTTCGGGTCATCAGCCAATCCAGTGGCAGGCAACAGGGCGGGAAATCGCCACATTGTCGCCTGAACCGGCGGGCTGGTGGAGTCCCGTTTGACGGCGCATCTTCCGAGATGGATCGTGTCCAGGAACACTGGCGGGAATTGACGACGACGGCACTGGGGAGATGGCGAAGCACCACCTGGACGCGGACGAGGAGCTCGGCGAGTACGGCCCTCTTGAGGACCTGATCGCCCTTCACACTGCGGCGAGCGTCGAGGACCTGCGGCGCACGCTGATCCTCGGGCCTGGCCTGCGCTATGGCCAGCTCTTCGAGGCCGTCGGACTGCTCCAGCGGCACCACGGGTCCGGCGAGCCCGACGCACTGAGCACCGCACTTCTCCTGTGCACCGACCGGCGCTGGGATCGCGAAAGCGGGCGACTGGTCGCGGCCCTGGTCGAGACCGGCATCCTGGGCGACGATGACATCGGCGAGCTGATCGAGTGCTTTCTGTGGTCCGATCGCTACCGGGTCACGTATCCGGCCGGGTGGGTGAGCGCGGAGTGGCTCGAGATCGACCTCGGAGATGCGCCCGACACGCGCGGCCCGAGGCTCGTGCGCATCGATCCGGACTCGCCGGTGTCCATGGAGCGCCCGATCGCGCCGCCGTTGCGCCGCTGGGCTGCCGCGACCGACCTGCGACGGGACCCAGGCAGGCTGGCGTCCCTGGCCGGTCGTGCGCTGGAGCTGGATTCCCGTGGCGGTGCGGCGGTGATGGCCGGCGTGCTCGACGCCATCGAGGTCCTCGATGACCGCACGGCCCGGCGAGCGATCGAGCGCGGCCTTGGCTGGCCGCGTGGGTCGGTCAGGATCCAGGCGCTCGACCTCCTCGCCGCCTTCGATGCCGAACTGGCGCGATCGCTGGCCGCCGTCGATCCCGATGCCAAGGTTCGCCGCTCGATCTCGCGTCGCGCCCGGCGGGATGCGCTGGCGTCCCACCCAACGCACCGCGAGGCTGGATCGAACCCAGCCCAACTCGACCTGTTCCGGGACGAGTGAGCACGATCGTGACCGGAGGCGAGCGCGTGGGGGTGGTCGGGACGTGGCGGATCGTCGAGATGGACCCGTGGGCGCACGAGCGCGCAAGGACGAGCTGACAGGGTCGAGTTCACGTGGGAAGGCGATGACGCATCTCGGGGACGGCTCAGGCTTCCGGGCCGTCCGCGAGAGCTCCGCGGCGACCTGATCTCCGGCCACCTGCTTGTTCGGCGCCTTGCACGCCTCCGATGCTGGGTGCTAGCATCACGCATCATGATGAAGATCAGACGGACGACTGTCAGCGCATCCAGCGCTGCGCTCGGGACGCTCGAGGCCGAGGCGGACCGGCGCGGTGTGCCGGTCTCGGCCCTGCTTCGCGAGGCTGTGGAGGAGAAGGCGCAAGCGCTGCGCGCGAGCCGGCGGCCGCGCGTCGGCGTCGGGCGCTCCACCGACGGGGCCAGCGCCGCAGACCTCACAGCTGAGCCGGTTGCGGAAGAGCCGCGCTAGTGTGGC
>JAJYMP010000212.1 GCA_021786915.1 Chloroflexota bacterium | reverse complement strand
GATTACGCGACGAACGCAACGGCCGACGCTGTGCCCGAGCCGCCGCCACTGGCGGCCGGCGATGGCGTCGCTGCGTTCGATCCGCAACCGACGACGATGGCGGCGCTGGCGATCAGGGCGCCAGCGAGCCGCACCACTCGATTGATGGCCATGTTCTTTCCACTCCTCCGTGAGAAAGCCTTGCCGACTACCGACCGGCGCATCTGCCACCGCCGTGTGGCGGGCTCCATTCGGCCGTTGCGTTCGTCGCGTAATCGATTGCAGACGTTAGTCGCGCGGTGTCCACATGTCAACACGGTTTCGCAACCGGTGTCGCAGCCGGGCCGCATCCGGCACCGTCATGGGCGCCGTGCGGAGGTGGCCGATGCGTCAGGCGCCGAGCAATCCCTCGAGATAGGCGCGGTTCGCCTTCGCGGTCGGCGTGGGGTCGCCGCGGCAGGTGTCCTGCTCGATCACGTACCAGCCGTCGTAGCCGACGCCCTTGAGCGCTGCCACGACCTCGGGGATCTGCGCAATCCCTTGTCCCAGCGGCGGGAAGATGTAGTGCGCGAGGGCCTGGCCGAACGACCATTCGTGTGCCTTGGCGCGGGCCAGGACGCGGCCGTCCACATCCTTCACGTGGACGTGCTTCACCCTGTCCGCGTACTTCGGGAGGAGCTCCATGGCGAGGCCGCCCCCGAACGCGAGGTGGCCGACGTCGAGGCACCAGCCGACGAGCGCCGCGTCTGTCTCGTCGAGCAGGCGCGCGATCTCGGCCGGGGTCTCGACGTACGTCCCCGCGTGGTTGTGGAACGCCAGGCGCATGCCGAGGGGCGCCACGCGTCGGGCGAGCTCGTCGAGCCCGCTCGCCAGGCTCCGCCACTGCCCGTCCGTCAGGCCGCGGGACTCGTCCACGTGGCCGGCCTCGCCCCGCCGGCTTTCGTCGCCGGCCTCGGCCGCGATCAGCACCCCGGCGCCGTTGGCGGCCAGGAACCGCGCGATGCCCAGCGCCCGCTCGAGCTCGGGCTCCAGCCTCTCGGCGTCGCGGAAGCCGAGCCCGACGAACGCGCCGACGAGGTCGAGGCCGCGGCTGGTGAGCGCCTCGTGGAGCTCGTCCGGGTCCGTCGGCATCGACGGGCCCCACTCGGTGGCGTCATAGCCCGCCTCGACCATGCGGTCGAGCGCCTGACCGTAGGGCATCCACGGGAAGACATCGGGGATGTCGGGGTTGTTCCAGTTGACGACCGCGGTCGCGATCCTCACGCCAGCTCCTCGCGCTGGAGCGCAACGGCCCTCTCGTAGCGGGCGCGCGCGGCGACCACCAGGCCGGAGCCGCTGACCTCGGCCGGGGGCACGTCCCACCAGCTCTCGTACCCCGGGGCGCGCTTGTCGGGGCTGACGTAGACGTGGATGACGGTGGTGCGATCGGCGGTGCGGGCCGCGGCGATCGCGTCGCGGATCTCCCGCTCGGTGCGCGCGGTGACCCCGATCGCGCCCATCGCCTCGGCGTGCTTGGCGAAGTCGACCGGGATGTAGCCGCCGGTGAGCCGGTTGGTGGCCGGGTCCCGGAAGCGGAGCTCGTTGCCGAACTGGGGTACGCCGCAGCTCCAGGCCAGGTCCTTGATGCACTGGTAGCCGTGGTTGTCGAACACCACGACCGTGATCCTGATGCCCTCGGCGACCGCGGTCACGATCTCGGAGTTGAGCATCAGGTAGGTGCCGTCGCCGATGGCGACCACGACCTCGCGGGCGGGCTCGGCCAGCTTCACGCCCAGGCCCGCCGGGATCTCGTAGCCCATGCAGCTGTAGCCGTACTCGAGGTGGTAGGCCTTCGAGTCCTCCGGGCGCCACAGCTTGAGCAGGTCGCCGGGCAGCGAGCCCGCCGCGCACACCACGGTGGCGTGGCCGCCGACGGCGTCGTTGAGGATGCCGATCACCTCGGGCTGGGCGAGGTCGGCCGTCTCGCCGCTGGGGGTGCGGTGGAAGACCACCCG
The DNA here is from genome assembly GCA_021786915.1 of Chloroflexota bacterium. Next base: position 13,452 of record JAJYMP010000212.1, on the reverse strand, counting down.
CGCGTCCCACTCCTCCTTGAGGTCGGCGACGCGGTCGCGGTACGCCTGCCCGGTGCCGGGGTGGTCGGCGAGTGCCGCCGTCAGGGCGAGCAGCGCCTCGCGCGCGTCGGCGATCAGCGGGACGGCGCGCAGCTTGTGGGCGTCGAAGCCGTTGAGGTTGATGCCCACGAAGCTCGCGTCCGGGTTCTGGAAGATCGTCTTCGACCCGGTGACGAAGTCGCCCATGCGCGAGCCGATGGCGATGACGAGGTCCGCCTCCTTCGCCAGGCGGTTGGCGGCGAGGCCGCCGTTCGCGCCCACGGGGCCCACGTTGCACGCGTGGTCCCAGGGCAGCACGCCCTTGCCGGCCTGGCTCTCGCTGACCGGGATCCCGAACGTGGTGGCGAACGCGTCGAGCGCCGATTCGGCCCCGGAGTAGATGGCGCCGCCCCCGGCGACGATCAGCGGGCGCTTCGCCTGGCGGATCAGCTCGGCCACCTCGGCGAGCGCGGCGGGCTCCGGGACGGGCCGCCGGACGTGCCAGACGCGCTTCTCGAAGAACCGCTCGGGCCAGTCGTAGACCTCGGCCTGGACGTCCTCCGGCAGGGCGACGGTCACGGCGCCGGTCTCGGCCGGGTCGGTGAGGACCCGGAAGGCCTCGGGGAGCGAGGAGAGGAGCTGCTCCGGGCGGCTGATCCGGTCGAAGTAGCGGCTGACGGGGCGGAAGGCGTCGTTCGCGGAGACGTCGTGCTCGACCGGGTGCTCCACCTGCTGGAGGACCGGGTCGGGCAGGCGGTTGGCGAAGTAGTCGGACGGGAACAGCAGCACGGGCAGCCGGTTGACGCTGGCCTGCGCGGCGCCGGTGACCATGTTCGTGGCGCCGGGGCCGATCGAGCTGATGCAGGCGAATGTCTGGAGCCGGTTCTTGTGCTTCGCGTAGGCGGAGGCGAGGTGGACCTGGGCCTGCTCGTTCTGGGGCCGGTAGTACGGCATCGCGCACTCGTCGCCCAGCTCCTCGAGCGCCTGGCCGAGGCCGGCGACGTTGCCGTGGCCGAAGATGCCCCAGACGCCCGCGATGAAGCGGTTCTCGACGCCGTCGCGCTCGACGTACTGGGCCGCCATGAACCGGACGATCGCCTGTCCGACCGTCAGCCGTAGGGTGGACAACGCGTGGCCTCCTCTCAGGGGAACGACTGCGTGCGGCGAGGCGGGCCGACGGCGCGCGCCTGGTGCATCTGGCATCGGTAATCGTTTACACTCTAGTCCGGCGCGACCCTGGAGCGCAACCCTCCCCGGCCATCCCGCCGGTCTGGGTCCCAGGGCCCGCGCCCACCGGATTGGCTGTCAACCGACGATCGGCGGCCCGCGGCGGGCCGCCGACACGAGCATCCAGGAGGCACCGCACATGCTTCGCGTCGCCATGTTGGGGGCGGGCCGCGTGGGTCAGGTCCACGCCCGCTCGATCAGCGAGAACCCCGATGCGGAGCTGGTCTGGGTGTGCGACCCGATCGAATCGGCCGCGACGGCCCTCGCCGGCAAGTACGGCGCCCGCTGGAGCCTCGACCCGGAGGACGCGTTCGCCGACCCGTCGATCGACGCCGTCGTGATCGGGACTCCGACCAACACCCACATCGAGATGCTCCGCCGCGCGGTCGATGCGGACAAGAAGGTCCTGCTCGAGAAGCCCATCGACCTCGACCTCGCCAAGATCGACGCGGCCTGGGCCGAGATCCAGCATCGGGCGCCGTTCGTCATGCTCGGCTTCTGCCGCCGGTTCGACCCGTCATTCGGGGAGGTCAGGGAGCGCGTCGCGAAGGGCGAGATCGGCATGGTGCGCGCGCTGCGGATCACGTCGCGCGACCCGCAGCCGCCTCCCGCGTCGTACCTGTCGGTGTCCGGCGGCATGTTCAAGGACATGACCATCCACGACTTCGACATGGCGCGCTACCAGCTGGGCGACATGGTCGAGGTCCAGGCGATGGGCTCCGACGACGGGCTCGAGGCGTTCCAGGAGGCCAAGGACCACGCGCAGGCGATCATCGTGATGCGCGCGGCCAGCGGCGCCCTGGCCACGATCGTCAACAGCCGTTCCTGCGCCTACGGCTACGACCAGAGGCTCGAGGTGTTCGGCGACCTCGGCTCGCTCGAGGCCGGCAACTGGACGCCGACCACGGTGCGCGCCAACACCGCGACCGAGACGGAGGCCGCCGGGCCGATCCTGGGCTTCTTCCTGGAGCGCTACATGCCCGCGTTCAAGGCGGAGCTCGATGAGTTCGTCACGGCTGTCAAGGAGGATCGCGAGCCCGCCGTGGGCTTCGCCGACGGACGCGCCGCGCTGGTCCTCGCCGAGGCCGCCAACGAGAGCGTGGCCACCGGGCGGGCCGTCAAGGTCGGCTGAGACACAGGGCGCAAGCCGCGGAATCGCCCGGTACGAATCCTGCTCATTGACGGTTGGCAGCGGTATTCGCAAGGCGTCGGGGGCCGAAACCGTCTCACTCACGGGTGGGGGCCGTAGATGAGGTAATTGGGCGGCCGCGTGGACACCGGCAACGCTCGAATACCGGCATCAACCGTCGATGAGGCAAATCCCGCGGTTCGCCGTGAGGGTGACGGCTAGCGCTCCGCCAGGACCCGCTCGACGATCCGCTCCGCGGTCAGCCCGTGCCGGTCGAGCAGCCAGGCGTTCGGGGCCGACTCACCCCACGTGTCCTGGATCCCGATCCGGAGGACCCGCCGCGGCTCGTGCGCGGTCACGATCTCGGCCACCAACCCGCCCAGCCCGCCGAGCACCGTGTGCTCCTCGGTCGTCACCACCAGCGGGACTGCTGCCGCGGCGGCGGCGATCGCGGTCTCGTCGACCGGCTTGACGCACGGCACGTGGAGCACCCCGGCGCCGATCCCCTGCTCCGCCAGGAGGTCAGCCGCCGCAAGCGTCCGCGCCGTCTGCTGCCCGGTCGAGACGAGGAGCAGGTCCGCACCGTCACGCAGCCGGATCACCCGTCCAGGCTCGAACACGTAGTCGGCGCCGAACAGGTCCGGCCCGGCCTCGCGCCCCAGCCGCAGGTACACCGGCCCGGGCGTCGCCGTCGCCCAGCGGACCATCGCCGCGCACTCGGCGGCGTCGGCCGGCGCCAGAACGGTCATGTCGGGCATGGCGCGCATGATCGAGAGGTCCTCGACATCGAGGTGTGTCCGGCCCGAGAACCCGGCCTGGAGCCCGGCGTAGGCCGCGCCGATCTTCACGTTGGCCCCGGTCTGGGCCATCGACATCCGCACCTGGTCCACGGCGCGATGGGTGAAGAACACGGCGAACGAGGACAGCCAGGGCACGAACCCGAGCAAGGCGAGCCCGACCGCCGTGCCCACCATCCCCTGCTCGGCGATCCCCATCTCGAGGAAGCGATCGGGGTATGCCTTGGCGAACCTGTCGGCCCTGGTCGATGTGGCGAGGTCGCCGTCGAGGACCAGCAGTTCCCGGTTGGTCGCGGCGAGCTCGACGAGCGTGTCGGCCCAGACGTCGCGCATCGCGGCGCTCATCGGGGCGCCCCCCCGTCGCCCTGGGCCATCTCGGCCCGTGCCGCCTCCACCTCTTCGGCCGTCGCCGCCCGGGCGTGCCACGACGAGGCGCCCTCGGTGAAGCTGAACCCCCGCCCCTTGACGGTCGTGGCGAGGATGACGGTGGGCCGGGTGGTGGCCCCGGCGGCGCGCGCCTGTTCCCCGGCATCGATGATCTGGCTGAAGTCGTGGCCGTCGATCTCGAGGACGCGCCAGCCGAAGTCCTCGAGCACCGACTTCGGCCCGACGTCGCCGAACGGGTCCCGACGGTCGCCGCGATGCGCCTCGGCGGCCCGCAGCGGCCATCCGTACTGCTGCATGCCGTTGCGGTCGACGATCGCCGTCAGGTTGCCCAGTCCGTACCTGGCTGCAACCTGGACGCTCTCCCAGACCTGGCCCTCCTGCATCTCGCCGTCGCCCAGCATCACCCAGGTGTGGAAGCCCAGGCCGCGCAGCCTCGCCCCCAGCGCGAGGCCGACCCCCACCGAGATCCCCTGCCCCAGCGAGCCCGTCGAGGCGTCGAGTGCGGGCAGGCGCGTCACGTCCGGGTGGCCCTGGAGGCGCGAGCCCGCGGCGTCGAAGGTCGCGAGCTCCTCCACCGGGAAGTAGCCGGCCAGCGCCATCGCCGCGTACAGCCCGACCGCCGAGTGGCCCTTGGACAGGATGAACCGATCGCGGTCCGGCCAGTCGGGCTCGTCTGGGCGCACCCGCATCACCCGCATGAACAGCGCCACCAGCAGGTCCATCGCGGACAGGGGCCCACCCACGTGGCCCGCCCCGGCCCGGTGCACGCTTTCGATCACCAGGAGGCGGCCTCGGCGCGCCAGGGCGGCGAGCTCGGCATGGGGCTCAGCGGCGTCCGGGGGACGGGGCGGCGGGGCGGACACTCGGTGGACACCTCGTGGCGGAGCGGTCCGGGGCGCCTCCATCTTCCCAGATTCGGATCTACAATGCAATCGATTACAGCCGAGTGGAGCCATACGGCGCAATCGTTTCCAACCCCGATCTTGACGCGGGGCCATTGCGTCCACTAGGCTGCGCAATCGATTACTCCTGCACGATGGAACGGGCTGCGCCCGCACGACAGCGGCAGGACAGGCGGAGGCAAGGGGCTCGGATGGGGCAGGCGCGGCAGGCGGCGAGGATCCTCGCGGCCCGGAACCGAAAGCTCCAGGACGCCGGCGCGGCCTGGCCCGCATGAGCGACCGCGTCGGGCCGGCCACCATCCGCGACGTGGCCCGAAGGGCGGGCGTGTCGACGGCCACCGTCAGCCGGGTCCTCGCCGGCATCGGCAACCCCAGGGTCGAGACGGCCGGCGCCGTCATGGCCGCGGTCGAGGCCCTCGACTACCGGCCCTCGGCCGTGGCGAGGTCGCTGCGGATGCGCCGCACGAACACCTTCGGGCTGATCGTCACCGACATCCAGAACCCGTTCTTCCCCGAGCTCGTGCAGGCCGCGGACGATGCCGCGAGGACAGTCGGCTACTCGATCCTGCTCGGGTCGGCCGCGTTCGACGAGCACCGGGCCGTCCACTACCTCGACCTCATGGCGGACCGACGGGTGGACGGCATGATCGTGGCCTCGAGCCAGGTCGCCGAGGAGAGCTGGCGCTGGCTGGTCGAGTCGCCTGTGCCCGTGGTGGTCGTGAACGCCGAACCGGCCAACGTGCCGATCACGGTGATCACCAGCGACAACCGCGCCGGCATGCGGACGGCCGCCGAGCACCTGATCGAGCTCGGGCACCGCCGGATGGCGTACATCCGCGGGCTCGAGGGAATCACCGCTGACCAGCCCCGCGTCGAGGGCTTCCGCGCGGCGTGCCGCGATGCGGGCATCCCCGCCGCCGACCTGATCGAACTGCGCGGTGATGCGCAGTTCGCCGGAGGCGAACGTGCCGTGTCCGAGCTCCTGGCCGCTGGCACGGAGGTGACGGCCATCGCCTGCCACAACGACATCACCGCCATCGGCGCGCTGCGCGCGCTCCGGGCCGCCCGGATCCGCGTCCCGGCCGACATCAGCGTCGTGGGCTGCGACGACATCGCCGCCGCCTCCTGGGTGGTGCCTGCCCTGACCACGATCGCCCAGCAGAAGGCCGAGATGGGCCGGATGGCGGTCGAGCGGCTGCTTGCGATGCTCGACGTCGGCGGGGGCGACATCGCGCCCGAGACCATTCGGGTCCCGATGGTGCTTCAAGTCCGCGAGTCCACGGGCCCTGCCCGTGTCGGAGGAATCGGCTCATGACGTCGTCGGTGGTCCTGCGAGGCGATCACCACACACCGGCCGGTGAGCCCGGCCTGATCCAACCGGAGCAGCAGCACATGGTTCGCATTGCCAACGCCCCCTGCTCGTGGGGCGTGATCGAGGGGATCGATGGCGAGACCGCCGGCTACGCGCGGGTTCTCGACGAGATGGCCGAGACCGGCTACATCGGCACGGAGCTCGGCGACTGGGGCTTCATGCCCACGGATGCGGACGAGCTCAAGGGTGAGCTCGATGCCCGCGGCCTGGCGCTGATGGGCTCTTGGGTGAGCGTGTGGCTGCACGACCGCTCGCGCCACGAGAGCTCGGCGGCGGACGCCGTGCGCACCGCCAGGCAGCTCGCCCGTGTCGGGGGCAAGGACGCCGTCGTGGTCCTGGGCAACGACCCGTACGGAGATCCGCACCGGACGAGGATCGCGGGGCGCGTCCGGCCCGAGGACGGGCTGACCGACGAGCAGTTCAAGGTCCTCGCTGATGGTGCGAACTACGTCGCTCGGCGGGTGTGGGACGAGGCCGGGATCCGGACGGTCGTCCACCAGCACATCGGCACCTGGATCGAGACTGAGGCCGAGGCGCGCCGACTGTTCGACATGACCGATCCCGCGGTGCTGGGCCTGTGTCTCGACACCGGGCACTGGACGTTCGGCGCGGGCGGCGACCCAGTGGCTGCCGTCCGCGAGTTCCGCGACCGTATCTGGCACGTCCACTTCAAGGACGCGGAGCCGTCGGTCATGGCCGCCTCGCGGGAGCACGGGTGGAGCGGTCCCGAATCCGTGGGCCATGGCGTGTTCTGCGAACTGGGCAAGGGTGCCGTCGACTTCCCGGGGATGCTCACGGCGCTCGGCGACATCGACTACACGGGCTGGATCGTGGTGGAGCAGGATGTGCTGCCCGGCATGGGCCAGCCGCGCGAGAGCGCACGCCGGAACCGCGAGTACCTGCGGTCCATCGGCGTCTAGCCTCTCGACGGCGTCGCACGCCGGGCAGGAGCGCCTGTCCGGCGCTTGACGGTCTGCAGGCGGGCGCGAGGAGGCGGCATGGCCGAGAAGGTCCGGATCGGGATCGCGGGCACCAGCTGGTGGGCCGATTCGATGTACCTGCCCGCGCTCGCCGGCCACCCGCAGGCAGACGTTCGCGCCGTGGCCGGGACGCGGCCGGCCCACACCCGCGAGTTCGCCGCCAAGTGGGGTATCGCCACGGCGTACGACACGGTCGCCGAGATGCTCGAGCGCGAGCCGCTGGACGCGCTCATCGTGGCCACGCCCAACCGGTCCCACTTCCCCATCGCCCACGCGGCGCTCGAGGGCGGACTCCACGTCCTGTGCGAGAAGCCGGTCGGGATGTCGTCGGTCGAGGCGCGCCGCCTGGCCGACCTGGCGGCCGCCATGGGCGTCACCACGATGGTGCCGTTCACCTACCGCAACATGCCCGGCATGCGCTACCTCAAGGAGCTGGTCGACGAGGGGTACCTCGGGCAGCCGCACCACCTGAACATGCGCTACTACGCCGGGTACGGGCGGGCCGGCGAGTACGCGTGGCGGTTCGACCTCGACGCGGCCGGCGCGGCGCTCGCCGGTGACCTCGGGTCGCACCTGGCCTACCTGGCGCGGTGGTACTTCGGCGAGGTGGGGTCGGTCACGGCCGAGTTCGGGTTCTCCGTGCCGCGCGCGTCGCGGCCCGACGGGAGCGACTACCCCCGGGGCGAGGACTCCGCGATGATCCTCCTGCATTTCGTGAACGGCGCGACGGGCTCGCTCCACGTCTCGTCGGTGGCGCACGAGCCGTCCTCGTTCGGCCAGCTGCAGGCCGTGGAGTTGCACGGGTCCGCGGGCACCCTGCACCACGTCAACGACTGGGACGCGGTCCAGGGGGTTTCGGGTGCACGGGCCGACGAGACGGCCGTGCACGACCTGCCGATCCCCGATCGCCACTGGGGCGGCGCCCCGCGCGACGACGTGCACGAGACGTACAAGCACGTCTTCCGCGAGCAGGACACGCAGGCCCGGGCGTTCGTGTCTGCCGTGGCGCGCCACGAGCCCGTCCAGCCAGACCTGGCCGACGGCCTCGCCGTCCAGCGCATCGTGGACGCAGCCATGCGCTCCGCTCGCGAAGGCCGGCGGGTGACCATCGAGGAGATCGTGGCCGCGGAGGGCTGACGGGCGTCCCGCGCGGGGTGGGCCGGGATTTCCGGAAGGCTCGCGCCGCTGCTTTTCGAACCTATTGAACGCCGGAGGGGCGTGAGCCGCCTGGCCCCGCTGCTTGTCGAACCTTCCGAGCGCGTCGGCCCGGAAACTGGCGTGCTGGCCGGCGCAGTCCTCGCTTCCGAGCACTGGAGACGCCGCGCGACGCGCACCCAAGCATGAATCGACCAGCCGGCGTTCAAACCTAATGAAATTCAGGCAGGAGCGGCGACCGAGGCGCGACGGGCAGGAGCGGCGGGGCGGACGAAGAGCGCCAGCTCGCGGCGGCGCTCCAGAGGCGGCGAACGGCCCCGCGCGCCCGGAGGGGGCCAACAGCGCCGCGGGAATCGAAAGGCGCCGCCCGAGGACGGCGCCTTCGCAGATGCCTGGAACGGCCTACGAGTTGCCGGGGAAGACCAGCGAGAGCGGCCCCTGCCCGCCGGGCTCGGGCCAGCGCTCGGTGACCATCTTCTGCTGGGTCCAGAAGCGGACGCCGTCCTCGCCGCGCATCGGCAGGTCGCCGATCGCCGAGTCCTTGGAGCCCGAGAAGCTCATGAAGCCCGCGGGCACCGGGATGGGCACGTTGACGCCGATCATCGGCACGTCGACCTCGAGCCTGAACCGCCGCGCGGCGCCGCCGTCCTTGGTGAACACGGCGGTGCCGTTGGCGTACTTGTGGCCGTTGATGAGGGCCACGCCCTCCTCGAACGTCCCCGCGCGGACGATGCCGAACACGGGGCCGAAGATCTCCTCGCGGAAGATCCTCATGTCCGGGGTGACGTGGTCGAACAGCGACACGCCGAGGAAGAAGCCGTCGGGGTTGGGGCCCTGGAACGTGCGGCCGTCGACCACCAGCTCCGCGCCCTCGGACTCGCCGACGCCGATCCAGTTGACCACCGACTCGCGGTGCTCCCGCGAGTAGATCGGGCCCATGTCGGCGCCCGGCTCCATGCCGTCGGCGATCTTGAGCCTGGCGATCCGGTCGAGGATCCTGGGGCGGAGCTGCTCGCCGGTGCCGCCCACCGCGATCAGGAGCGTCTGGGCCATGCACCGCTCGCCGGCCGAGCCGAAGCCCGCCGCGACCGCCGCGTCGGCCACCATGTCCAGGTCCGCGTCGGGCAGGACCAGCATCGCGTTCTTGGCGCTGGTGTAGGACCCGACCCGCTTGCCGCGCCTGGTCCCCTCCTCGAACACGTACCGCCCGACCGCGGTCGACCCGACGAACTGGATCGCCTTGATGTCCGGGTGCTCGACGATCGCCTCCACGGCCTCCCTGCCGCCGTAGACGACGTTGAACGTGCCCTCGGGGCCGCCGGCCCGCGTCCACAGCTCCGCCTGGAGCGCTGTGGCGCCCGGGGTGTGCGAGGACGGCTTGAGGACGACCGTGTTGCCGGCCATCAGCGCCATCGGGTAGATCCAGGCCGGGACCATGACCGGGAAGTTGAACGGCGTGACCGCGGCCACCACGCCCAGCGGCGCCCGCATCGTGTACGTGTCCACCCTGGTCGACACGTTGGGGGTGTTCGCGCCCGAGAGGTGGACCGGCAGGCCGCACGCGAAGTCGATCGTCTCGATGCCGCGCAGGACCTCGGCCAGGGCGTCGGGGAAGGTCTTGCCGTGGTCGCGCGTGATCAGGCGCGCCAGCTCCTCGCGGTGCTCGTGCATGAGCCCGCGGAAGGCGAAGAAGACGTTGCTGCGCGCGATCAGCGGCATGTCGCGCCAGGCCGGGAAGGCGGCCCCGGCGGCGGCGGCGGCGGCGTCGACCTCGGCCCGCCCGCCGCGCGGCACGCGCGCGATGACCTGCCCGGTCGCCGGGTTGTACACCGGCCCGGTCTGCCCGGGCGGGACCTCGACCATGGTGCCGTTGATGTAGTGCGAGAGGATCGGCAGGACCGCCGCCTCGTCGATCCTCGCCTCGCCCGCTACCGATCTGACGTCCATTGGCTCGCAGTGCTCCTCAGTGCTTGTCGACCGACTCGCGGTCGCGATCGTCCGTCTTCTCTGGCGTGCGGTCGCCGGGCGACGCCGAGCGGAAGTCCTCCACCAGCCTGCCCATCGCCACGTACGCCCTGTTCCGGCTTGCGGCCATGGCGGCCGCCTGGTCAGCGTCGGCGATGACGAACCCGCGGCCGCTCTTGGCGCCGAGAGCCCCGGCCGCGATGAGGTCGAGCAGGAGTCGGGGTGCCACGAAACGGCCCTCGTAGGCCTCCTCGAGGATCGCGTACGTGCCCCGGTAGACGTCGAGTCCGGCCATGTCCGCGATGGCGAACGGCCCGAAGAACGGCAGCCTGAAGCCGAACGTCGAGCGGACGATCTCGTCGACGGCCTCCGGGGTGGCGATGCCCTCCTGGACGACGGCCGCCGCCTCCTGGAACAGGGCGTACTGGAGCCGGTTCGCGACAAACCCCGGCTGGTCACCGGCCCGTGCCGGCTGCTTGCCCGCCCGCCTGAGGAGGTCCTCGACCTGCTCGAGCACACGCCCGGACGTCGCGCCGCAGGAGATGACCTCGACGCCGGGCACGAACTGGGGCGGGTTGAACCAGTGCGCCCCGAGGAAGCGCTCGGGGTGCGTGACGCAGGCGCTGAGGCTGGAGATGGATATCGAGGAGGTGTTCGTCGCGATGGCCGCGAGGGGCGAGGCCGCGTCCGAGATCCGCCGCAGAACGGCCTCCTTGACCTCTCGGAGCTCGAATACCGCCTCGACCACCAGGTCCGCGCCAACGACGGCCTCCTCGATCGATGCCGCGGCCCGGACGTGCGACTCCAGGACTGATGAACCGCCGGACGGGATCAGGCCGTTCGCCTCGTGCGCGTCCGCCTCCGCGAGAAGGTGCCCCAGCGCGGCTTGGGCGAGCTCGGCCGATTGGTCAGCCAGGGCGCAGTCGCACCCGGCGAGGGCGAGCGCCTCCGCGATGCCCTGTCCCATGTAGCCGGCGCCGATAACGGCCACTCTCCCGGGCCAGCCCATTCGTCCTCACCTCACGTTGCTCCCCGGCCTGCCGCGCCGAGATCCCTGGGTGCCCCTCATCGCCGAGGGCGATCGTCCCCGCCAGACGGTGCCGCGGGTGGGAGCAGGGGCGCCAGAGCCGACGTCACAAGACGGATGTGACAATCGGCCCTATGTAGAGCGGTACCGGTAGCGGTACCAGTAACGGTATCACCGCGATCCCGGTCCAAAGGTCCCAAGAGAAGGGGTCTCGAGGCAGTACGGAGCAGCAGCGCGGGGCATTCGGAGGCGAACGACCAGGTGATCGCGTCAGAGGTCGATCTTGACGGGCTGAAGGACGTCGCGAGACGGATCCGACGCCACGCCGTGCTGGCGGTGGCGCACGCCAAGGGCGGCCACCTAGGGGGACCCCTCTCTGCGGCCGACATCCTCGCGGCCCTCTACTTCGAGGTGCTCAGGATCCGCCCCGACGAGCCTGACTGGCCGGAGCGAGACCGCTTCGTCCTGTCGAAAGGGCACAGCTGCATCGCGCTGTACGCGGCCATGGCCGAACGCGGCTACTTCCCGGTGGAGGAGCTGATGACGTTCGACGGCCTCGACTCTCGACTCCAGGGCCATCCCGACATGCGGCTCCTCCCCGGCCTGGACATGTCGACGGGATCCCTGGGCCTCGGGCTGTCGGCGGGCGTCGGCATGGCGCTCGGCGCCAGGGTCGCCGGCAAGGCGTTCACGACCTTCGTGATGGTCGGCGACGGCGAGTGCAACGAGGGCGTCGTGTGGGAGGCGGCCCACGTCGCGCAGCGGTACGCGCTCGACAACCTCGTCGTCATCGTCGACAAGAACGGGCTCCAGCAGCTGAACTGGCGCGACGAGACGAGTGGGCTTCGCCGCGAGCCGTACACCGACGACGCGATGCGGGATCGATGGGCCTCGTTCGGCTGGGCCGTCCTCGAGGTCGACGGCCACGACATGGCGGCGGTCGTGGAAGTCCTCGACGCGGCGAGGGGCGTGCGCGGGCGGCCGACGGTCGTGATCGCCCATACCGTCAAGGGAAAGGGCGTGTCGTTCATGGAGAATGACTACCTCTGGCACAGTCGCGTCCCGAGCGAGGATGAGCTCGCCTCGGCGCTCGAGCAGTTGGCCGAGCCGGCCCGGATGGACGCGGCGGTGCTCTCGTGAGCCTCGCTCCCGGCAGGGCCCTCCGGGCGGCGGTGGGCGACGCGATCGCGGAGATGATCGCCGAGGACGCCCGCGTCGTCGTCCTCGACGGAGACGTGGGAAGCTCCACCGGCGTGCAGCAGCTCGAGCAGTCGCACCCAGACCGCTTCTTCCAGATGGGCATCGCCGAGCAGAACCAGCTCGGGGCGGCCGCGGGCATGGCGACGGTCGGGCTCGTGCCGGTGGTGTCCGCGTTCGCCTGCTTCGCCGTCGGTCGGGCCTTCGACTCCATCCGGGTCCTCATCGACCAGCCGCAGCTCAGCGTGAAGATCACCGGCGGCTACACGGGGCTCCTCACCGGGATGACCGGCAAGACCCACCAGATGTTCAACGACGTCGCCATCATGCGGACGCTTCCCAACATGACCGTCCTGGCGCCCGCCGACGAGGTGGAGGCCCGCCAGGCCGTCCGGGCCATGATCGAAACGCCCGGGCCCTGCTACATGCAGGTCACGCGGGAGGCGTCGCCAATCCTGTTCGACGCCGACTACAAGTTCGAGATCGGCAAGGCGGTGCTCGTTCGCGCCGGTTCCGACGCGACCGTCGTCAGCACCGGCGTCCAGACGACGAGGGTCGTCGAGGCCGCCGAGCTCCTCGCGGCCCGCGGCGTGAGCGTCGCGGTGCTCCACATGCCCACGATCAAGCCGCTCGACGTCGCGTCCCTCGTCGGCGAGGCCGCGCGGACCGGCCGCGTGATCGTGGTCGAGGAGCAGAGCGTCCTCGGCGGCCTCGGCGGCGCGGTTGCGGAGGCGCTCGCCGAGCGCCATCCCGTCCCCGTCTCGAGGCTGGGGATCAAGGACTGCTACGGCGAGAGCGGGCCGAACGAGGCGCTCCTCGCCCGGTTCCGGCTGTCGGCGCCGTTCCTCGCGGAGGACATCGAATCCATCCTGACCGCCGGCCGGCGGGAGTCGGCCGCAGTGACGCCGGGCGCCTGACGGTGGCCGGCGACCAGGCCCGCGGCACCTGTCGCGGCGATCAACACGTGGGCTGTTCGGCGGCCAGGAGCCACCTGTGCCACCCGGCAATAGGAGGAGATCGCGTGAACATTAGTGGTGATAACGCCGGAGCGCGATGGGGCTTCCGAGTAGGCTCGGGGCTAGCCGTCGCCATGCTCAGCGCGTCCTTGGTTGCCTGTGGCGGCTCGGGAGCCGGCAGCAACCCGCCGTCGGCAGCGACCTCGGCCGCGGCGACCCCGGCCGCGACGGCCGCCGCCTCCGTGCCCGCGAGCGCCGCCGCGTCGGCGCCCGCCAGCGCCGCCGCCTCCGCCGGCTCGATCGACGCCGCCGGCAAGGTCGCGTTCCTGCTCCCCGACAA
>JAJYMP010000577.1 GCA_021786915.1 Chloroflexota bacterium | reverse complement strand
ATGCACGCTGAGCGCCGACCTCTGATGCACGCTGAGCGCCGACCCCTCGGTCCCGTCGGTGCTTGCCCGCCCCCCGGCTGTATCGCTATGGTCCCCAGCGCTTCGGGCGGGCGCGCCCGTTCGCGTCTCCCGTCCCGGCGCCCCTGGCCCCGATCGGCCGCCGGCCGGGGCACCGACCGGACCGGCGGACTCCGCGACCACGGACTAGCAGGCAGTAGGAAAGGACAGCAGGCATGCCCCACCCCCTCGTAGCCGAAGGGAGCTACCAGGCGTTCTCCCTGGGCTCCGCGGACGAGATCTGGCTGATCCTGGCCCTCGTCGCAGGGCTGATCGGGATCGGGACCGGCCTCGTGCTGATGCGTGGCGTCCTCGCCGCCGACACCGGCACGGACAAGATGCGCCAGATCGCCCGCGCGATCCAGGAGGGGGCGGAGGCATTCCTACGCCGCCAGTTCCGCACGATCCTCATCATCGTGGTCCCGCTCGCGGTCCTGATCTTCTTCACCGCCACCAAGGTCACCCGCCCCGACGGCTCGGTCGCCCTCTCCTTCGGGGCGGCGGGCGCCTACCGGATGGTGTGCTTCCTGTTCGGAGCGGCGTTCTCCGGGCTCACCGGGTTCATCGGCATGAGCCTCGCCGTCCGGGGGAACGTGCGCACCGCGGCCGCGGCGGCGCGCGGCGGCAAGCTGGCCGGCGCGCTGCAGGTCGCCTTCCGCACCGGGGCGATCACCGGGATGCTGTGCGTGGGGCTCGGGCTCCTGGGGGCGACGTCGATCGTCCTCATCTTCCAGAACACGGCGACCGCCGTGCTGATCGGATTCGCCTTCGGGGCGTCCCTCCTGGCGCTGTTCATGCGAGTCGGGGGCGGCATCTTCACCAAGGCGGCGGACGTCGGTGCCGACCTGGTCGGCAAGGTCGAGGCCGGCATCCCCGAGGACGACCCCCGCAACGCGGCCACCATCGCCGACAACGTCGGGGACAACGTCGGGGACTGCGCGGGCATGGCCGCCGACCTCTTCGAGTCCTACGAGATCACCATCATCTCGTCGCTGATCCTCGGCTACTCGGCGTTCCACACCCTGCCCGGGCACGCCGCGGACCCGACCCCCGCCGTGGTCTTCCCTCTGATCGTGCCGGCCATGGGCATCGTCGCGTCGGTCATCGGCGTCTATTCCGTGCGCGCCCGCGCCAAGGACCGCAACGCGATGGCCCCCATCAACCGCGGCTTTTGGATCGCGGCGCTGCTCACGGTCATCGGTGCGCTCTTCGTCGCCGAGTTCTACGTCCACGACCTCCGGGTCTTCTGGGCGGTGCTGACCGGCGTCGTGCTCGCCCTCGTCATCAGCCAGATCACCGAGCAGTTCACGTCCACCGAGCGCGGGCCCGTGCGGGAGATCGCCGAGTCGGCGCGGACGGGGCCGGCGACCACCGTGCTCTCGGGGTTCGCGTCGGGGCTGGAGTCCTCCGTGTGGGCGATCATCGCCATCGCCATCGCCATCGCCGTGGCCGTCGGCCTCGGCGGCGGCAACATCGAGCTGTCGCTCTACCTCGTCGCCCTCATCGGCATCGGTCTCCTCGCGACCACGGGGATGATCGTCTCCGAGGACAGCTTCGGCCCGGTGTCGGACAACGCCGCGGGCGTGGCGGAGATGTCGGGCGAGTTCTCCGGCGACGCGGAGCGCATCATGGTGAGCCTCGACGCGGTCGGCAACACGACGAAGGCCATCACCAAGGGCGTCGCCATCGCGTCGGCCGTGATCGCGGCGGTCGCGCTCTTCGCGTCGTTCGTCGAGACGATCGGCTCGCAGCTCAAGCTGCCCACCCTCACCCTCTTCCACAACCCGCTCACGCAGGTCAACGTGGCGAACCCGACGACGTTCATCGGGCTGCTCGTCGGCGGCTCGATCGCGTTCCTGTTCTCGTCGCTCGCGATCCGTGCCGTCGGCCGTTCGGCCGGCACCGTGGTCCAGGAGGTGCGCCGCCAGTTCCGCGAGCACCCGGGCATCATGGACTACTCGGAGACTCCCGAGTACGGCCGCGTCATCTCCATCTGCACGGCGGCGGCGCAACGTGAGCTGGCGACGCCCGCGCTCCTGGCCATCCTCTCCCCGGTCATCGTCGGCTTCGGGATCAACTACCTCGCGCTCGGCGCCTTCCTCGCGGCGGCGATCCTGACCGGACAGCTGATGGCCGTCACCCTGTCCAACTCGGGCGGCGCGTGGGACAACGCCAAGAAGTACATCGAGGACGGCCACGAGGGCGGCAAGGGCTCGGACCCCCACAAGGCCGCCGTCATCGGCGACACCGTCGGCGACCCGTTCAAGGACACCGCCGGCCCCGCGCTCAACCCGATGGTCAAGGTGATGAACCTGGTGTCGCTGCTGGTCCTGCCGGCCGTGATCACCCTCCGTCACAGCGACGTCCGCTACGTCATCGCCGGCGTGGCGCTGGTCGTCCTCCTGGGCGCCGTCGCCTTCTCGAAGCGCAAGGCGCCGGGCATGGACGTCGCCCTTCCCGCGCCGGCCCCGGCCGTCGCAGCCGCGTCGACGCCACCCCCTCTCGGGGTGGAGTAGCCGGACGCGGCGCGACGGCATCGGAGCAGCCGGGCATGGGGAGAGCGCTCGTCATCGTGGAGTCGCCGGCGAAGGCACGGACCATCGCGGGGATGCTCGGTCCGGATTTCGTCGTGGAGTCGTCGATCGGGCACGT
>JAJYMP010000072.1 GCA_021786915.1 Chloroflexota bacterium | reverse complement strand
GTGCTCACCGCCGTCGCAGCGACGGCCTTCGCGTTCGTCGTGCAGACCTGGGCGCAATCGCATCTCTCGGCGACGTCGGCAGCCGTGGTGTTCACGACCGAGCCGGTCTTCGCTGCCATCTTCGCGTGGATGTCAGGGGAGCGCCTTGGTTGGGCGCTCGTCATCGGCGGCGCGCTCGTCGTCCTGGCGATGTTGGTCATGGGCGTCGGCGGGGGAGACGACGAGGCGGCCCCGTCGACGCGGGCGGCGCCTGCACCGCCGGCCTTGCTCGCGGCACCTGCGAGAACGGCCGCCGCGAACGTCAGGGAGCACGACGACGCGTGCGACGATGATCCCCAGCTCGACTGCGGCTCAGTGGCGGTGTGAACCGGGGTGTTTGGCCGGCACCGCGGGTGGTATGGATGTACGTGCATCAGCGAACGCGTCGATTCAATGGAGGCAACCATGGGCAAAGAGGCACGGTTGGGACTTCTCCTCGGAGCGACGGCATGCCTCTTGGCGGTGCTCGTCGACTGGGTGGTGCAGGAGCTCACCTAGCCCTTGCAAAGAGACCGTGGGCTCGAGGAGCCGATAGCAGAAGAGACCCGGACCGGGCGTGAATCTCCTGGTCCGGGCACTCCGCTCGAATCTCCTGGTCCGGGCACTCTGCTCGCCTGGGCGGCCGTCGAGCTCTTCTCAGAAGCGGTGCTGGTGCTCAATCGGATCGTGCGTGCACCAGCGTGAAGGTCGAAGTGAGCCACTCGGCGATGGCGTTTGCCGCGTCGGCGACGTGGTTCCGCAGTCCGTGGTCCCCTCGCTCTAGCCACACGTGGGTGACCGCGCCCGGGATGGCTGCCGTCGCCTCCTCGAGCTCGGACGGGTTGGCGAAGGCGTCGCGGGTCCCTGACACGAAGAGACAGGGAACCTCGATCGCTGGGAAGTGGCTCGTGCGGAGCTGCCCGGGACGTCCGGGAGGGTGGAGCGGGTAGCTCACAAGAGCGAGGCCTGCGGCGGGCAGACCCTCTGCGACCACCTGGGAGCAGATCCGTCCGCCCATGGACCTGCCTCCGAGGACGAGGTGGCAAGCGCCCGTCCCCAGACGCTCTGCAAGCGCGTCCGCACGCTCGCGGACGCTCGCTTCAAGAACGGCGGGGGCGTCCGGACGTCGGCGGCCCGCCAGTCGATAGGGAAAGTCCATCCGATCGACCGCGACCCCGGTCCTCGCGCCCGTTTCGGCGAGTGACACGAAGGCTGGGTTGTCTGCGGCGCCACCCGCCCCGGGGGCGAGAAGGACGCCCGCGACGCGTGCATGCGCTCTCGGTTCGCCCCGCGGACGCCCACCAGCCACCGCGGTGACCGTAGCGAGCGGGACCCGGCGGCGCACTTCGACTTGCGAGCCAACATCTTGCAGCAGTAGCGTTATGAGTGATCGCTGGTCCGGGTTGTGCCCCGGAGGGGGCTCAGCGGGCGGAGCAGGGCCTAGGGATGGGAAGGGGATGGACCAGTGAGAAGACGTTTCTTCGCGCCCGCGCGCGTCTTTGCGGCAGTCGGGCTTTCAATTGTTGCGACCGTTCTCGCAGCCGGTCTGCTCGCGGGATCGACGCCCGCCGGAGCCACAACAGCGCCGACCGGCTCGATCTCGGCAACAAGTTGGCCTCCGGTCGCTTCGACCGGGCAAGGGATGCCGGCCGGCTCGCTCACGATCAAGCTCAGTGCGGCCGGTTCCCTGCCGACAGGGTCGACGCTCGCTCTGTGGGTGTCGCCGTCAACAGGAGCAACTCGCATTGACTGGGACACGTTTAATATTTCATCTCACACAGTGAGTATTGTGAAGTCTGGGGCAACTTCGACACAGTTGGACATCGAGCTCGGCGCTAAGGCGTCAAATACGTCTGCGACGATCCAGATCACTGACATCACTTACACAACCCATGGTGCAGTTGGGGATGCCATTGTTACGGCCCAGATGTCGAATCACGTCACGTTCTCTCCGTCGACGGCGAAGAACGGCACGATCGTGCAGACACCGCCCAAGGCGCCCACGATCGCGGTCACTTCCGGCGGCCAGCCCAAGATCGCGTTGGGCGCGACTGGAGCAGCTGCAAGCAACTGGACGGTGGCCATGTCGGGGGACAGCAGCTCGGGGAGCGGGTGGACCGCGGGCAGCAAGCTCACGCTCACGGTGGCACCTCCGTCGGGGAACAACTGCGCGGGTGGCGCCTACCTGTACTTCGCTGCCGTTCCGACCGTCACGCTCGGTACGGTGACGGGGACGAGCGCGACAACAGAAGCGACCCCCACTCCGACGTTTTCGGCATCGCTTGCCAACGGCGGGACGTGCACAGCGACGAAACCCGACGAGCTGCTGCTCACCTTCACGAGCAGTCTCTACTTCGATGCCACTGGCCCGGGCGCGGTGGACGTCACGATCAGCGGCATCAAGTACGCGCTGGGAGCGACAGCGTCGGCGATGGGGACCGGCGACGTGGGTGTGAGCGCGTCGTTCTCCGCGACGCCGTCATCTGTCGATACGATCGGTGCATCGAATGCGAGCATCGAGGGGACAACGGCGACGGGTTCCACATCTCCGACATCCAACCAGCCGGGCTCCACAGCTCCGGCGTCAGGCGGGACATCGCTTGTGGTGAAGACCAGCACATTGCCTGTGCAGGTGCTGCCGGCGGCATTCGACGTGCCGCTCAGCCCGGTGGAAGTGCTCGGGACCGCGGCG
>JAJYMP010000789.1 GCA_021786915.1 Chloroflexota bacterium | reverse complement strand
ATACGGCGGATACGCGCGCCACGGCGGCGGCGCCTTTTCCGGCAAGGACCCGACCAAGGTGGACCGCTCCGGCGCCTACGCGGCGCGCTACGTCGCGAAGAACCTCGTGGCCTCCGGCCTGTGCGACCGCTGCGAGGTCCAGTTCGCCTACGCCATCGGCGTGGCCGAGCCGGTGTCGGTGCGGGTCGACACGTTCGGCAGCGGCCGCGTGGCCGACGAGCGCCTGGTTGCCCTCGTGCGGCGACACTTTGACCTTCGGCCGGCCGCGATCATCCGCACGTTGGGCCTGCGTCGCCCGATCTACCGCCCGCTCGCGGCGTACGGCCACTTCGGACGCAGCGACCTGGAGGCTCCGTGGGAGCGCACGGACCTGGCCGAGACGCTGCGCGCGGACGCCGCGGTCGGAAGCATGGGCCGTTAGCGCTAGCGCTGGCAGGGGCGCAGCGGCCGCCATAGAGTGGGGCACCGAAAGGGGGCTTGACCCTTGGTGCCCCTCCTTCTGTTCCTGGTCGTGTGCCTGGTCGTCTGGATTGTCCTCGCCGCGGATGGGGAACGCCCGCCGGCCGAACTCGCGGTGGTCGTGCGCGTACAGGACAGCGCGGCCCTTCTCGAGATGGTCCTCCGCGAAGCGCAGCGTGCCGGCATTTCGCGCCTGACCGTCGTGGACGAGGGCTCGAGCGACGCAACGGCCGGCATCGTCGAACTCTGGGCGCGTGGCCACGCGGGCGTTGAGGTCCGCCACGCCTTCGAGGCGGACGCCCTCGGCGCGAGCGTGCTGGTCCTGGACTTGCGGCGCCCGCGCGAGTGCGCCACGGTCCGGGCCACGCTCCAGTGGCTGGCGAGCCTGCGCTCCTAGATGTCCGCCGCGTGGCGGGACGCCGCGCCGGAAGGAAGCAGACAAGGCGCACCGAAGGCTAACCGCCGACGACCGACGGGAGGTGGCCGGGGTGGACGTTGCGGTACGAGGGCAGAACCTCGAAGTCACGCAAGCCCTGGAGTCCTATCTGGACACCAAGTTGAAGAAGCTTGACCGCTATCCCGGCATTGGCGCCGCGCAGGCCCGGATGAGCGTAGACGGGGAGGCCCATGTCGTGGAAGTCACGCTGCCGGTCGACGGCCGGGTCCTCCGCGCCGAGGCGTCGAGCCCCGATATGTACGCCTCGATTGACCAGGTGACCGACCGGCTCCTGCACCAGATCAAAAAGTACAGGGATCGGGTGGTGGACCGGGCCCACGCGCCGGTGCCCGAGGCGGCGCCTGTGGAGCGTGCCGATCTGCATGTCGTGTCTGGTCCAGAGGGACTCCCTGACGAGGTGGTGCGCGTCAAGCGGTTCTCCGCGGAATCGATCGGCGTCGACGAGGCGGTGCTGCGCCTGGAGCTTGTCGGCCACGACTTCTATGCCTTCCGCGAAGTGGAGAGCGGGGAGGTGTGCGTGGTCTACCGCCGCCGCGGCGGCGGCTACGGCCTCCTGATGCCGAGGGACTGAGCGGGAAACATCGCTCCCGGAGACGACAGATGTTGCAGGAACGGGCGGCTCGCTCGCGAATCCGCATGGTGGCGGCGTGGGAGCCGTCCCCTACATGAGGAGGCGGGCCGCTCCTTCCACGGGCTCAGGCGGCCGGTCGTGCCCGGGCGCCAGCGGGCTGCGATCCAACCTTGCCCGTTCCTGGAAGGATTCGGAGATGCGGCGTTGAACCACCAGGGTCCGGTCCGACTGAGATTTGCCTGGTCGTCCTGCGAAGCGAAGATCGTGGCAGGCCGAGGCCTGCACCGAGAGACGGTCTGGCACATGGATGTTTCGCGTATTCTCCAAGCTCGTAGCCATCCTCGTTGGCGGCACGAACGCGTTTCAGGTGGACGAGTAGCGGGACGACAGGCATATGTACTTCGGCTGAAGGTAGTGATGGCGTGGCGGTGGTAGCGGCAGAAGGGCGCGTGTACACGCAGCGGGCGTGGTTGTACACCGTGTTCGCCGCAGTCCTCGCGGCGGCAGCCGGCGCGTTTTTGCTGGCTGTCAGCTGGAGCTCCCTGGAAGAGCATCTTCTCGGCGTGGCTGTGCTGGCCGCCATTGGCCTCATGGCCACGCTTGCTCCTCCGCGCGTTCCTTGGGTGCGCATCGTGATGTCGGCGGTTACGCTGCCGATCCTCATCGCTGCCGTCCTGTTCGGTCCGGCAGCGGCGTTTCTGGTCGGCGTCTTTGGCACCATGGTGTTCTCGCAGCTGGCGCGCGGCCTCTACCGCCCGTTCGTGTTCAACCGGGCTGCCCTGGGCCTGTCGGCGGCGCTGGCCGCCGAGGTGTATCGGCTGACGATGGGCTCTTCGGGGGCGGCGTCGGTCATCGGCGTGGCCTCGTTCGTCGCTGCGCTGGTCGCGTTTGTTCTGGTGAACCAGATCACGATGGCGTCGTACGTGGCCGTGCTCCACGGCTCACGGGTGCTGGATGAGGCGCGGGCCATGGTGCACCAGGCTGTGGCCATGGTGGCTGGGGCCCTGCTCCTCGGACCGGTGGTCCTGGCCTGCTACCACTTCTTCAAGATCGATGGCCTGATCTTTCTCGTGTTGCCGGTGGCCGCGATCAACGCCTTCCTTGGACGGTACCAGGCGTACACGAAGGCGTTCCTGGATGGTGTCGAGACGCTGGCAACCGCGTTGGGCGCCAAGGACCAGGTGACGCTCGACCATTCCCGGCGGGTGGGCGAGTACGCGGCGCAGATCGCGCGCCAG
>JAJYMP010000270.1 GCA_021786915.1 Chloroflexota bacterium | reverse complement strand
TGACCCCCGACCTCCGCGGTCAGGCCGACTGGCTGGCGTCGGAGGGGTTCCTCGCCGCCGCGCCGGACCTCTTCTACTGGAGCAACAAGGCGAACTGCCTGCGAACCGTCTTCAAGGAGCTGCGGGCGCGGCGGGGTCGGACCTTCGACGACGTCGACGCGGTCGGACGGTGGCTCGCGGCCCAGCAGGACTGCACCCGCAAGGTCGGGGTCATCGGCTTCTGCATGGGCGGCGGGTTCGCGCTGGCTCTGGCGGCCGGGCACGGCTTCGCGGTATCGAGCGTCAACTACGGCCAGGTCCCGAGCGACGTCGACCGGGCGATCGAGGGAGCGTGCCCCGTCGTCGCGAGCTACGGCGCGAGGGACCGGTCCCTGCAGGGCGCGGCCGCCAAGCTCGAGCGCGCGCTGGCGGCGGCTGGTGTGCCGCACGACGTGAAGGAGTACCCGGCCGCCGGTCACGGCTTCATGAACCGCCACGAGGAGAGCCCGGTCGCGCGCGTGCTGGCGCCGCTCCTGCCCCTCGGGTACGACGAGCCGGCGGCGGCCGACGCCCGCCGGCGCATCGTCGCCTTCTTCGCCGCCCACCTGCGCTGAGGCGGGGACGCGCGCACGACGCAGCGCGGTGGCTACCGGGCCTCCGCCGGCCGGACCGGCACGCCGCGCGCCGCCATGTACGCCTTGGCCGCCGCGACCGTGTGCTCCCGGAGGTGGAAGATGGACGCGGCGAGCACCGCGTCCGCCCCGCCGGCGAGCGCGCCCTCGACGAGGTGCTCCGGCGTGCCGACGCCCCCGGACGCGACCACGGGCACGCCCACGGCGTCCACGACCGCTCGGGTGAGCTCGATGTCGTAGCCGTCCCGGGTGCCGTCGCGGTCCATCGACGTCACCAGGAGCTCGCCCGCGCCCAGCCGCGCGGCCTCGGCAGCCCACGCGACCGCGTCGACTCCGGTCGGGCGCCGGCCCCCGTGCGTGCAGACCTCCCAGCCCCGCCCGCCGGGCCGCGCACGGGCGTCCAGAGCCACCACGACGCACTGCGCGCCGTACTCCCCCGCCAGCTCCGCGACGAGGGCGGGTCGCTCGACAGCGGCGGTGTTGACGGCGACCTTGTCCGCACCCGCACGTAGCAGCCGCCGGGCGTCCTGCGGGCTGCGGACCCCCCCGCCCACCGTGAACGGGATGAACACCTGGTCGGCGGTGCGGGCGACCACCGACACCATGGTCTCGCGGGCGTCGGACGAGGCGGTGATGTCGAGGAAGGTCAGCTCGTCCGCGCCCTCGGCGTCATAACGCGCGGCGAGCTCCACCGGGTCGCCGGAGTCCACCAGGTCCACGAAGCGGACGCCCTTCACCACGCGCCCCCCCGTCACGTCGAGGCAGGGGATCACCCGGACGGCACGCACGCGGCGAGCGCCTCCTCGATCGTGGTGGTCCCGTCGACGAGCGCCCGGCCGACGACCGCCCCGACGGGCCCGCGACCGGCGACCGGCGACCGCAGGGCCGCCAGCCGGCGCAGGTCCCCCGCGCCGCGCACGCCGCCCGACGCCACCACCGGCAGCGCGGTCGCGTCCAGCACGGCGGAGAGCCCGTCCACGTCCGGGCCCCCCATGGTCCCGTCCCGGTCGATCGCGGTGACGACGAGCGCGGCGAGCGGCGCGGCGTCCATGGCGGCGACCAGGTCGGCCACGGACCCGGGCGCGCCCGCGGCCCAGCCGCGCACGGCGGGCTCGAGCGAACCGTCCGCGCGCCTGCGGTAGTCGATCCCGACCGCCACCCGGCCCGGGTGGCGCTGCGCGCTGTCGAGCGCGAACCGCGGGTCCTCGACCGCCGCGGTGCCCAGCACCACGCGGTCGCAGCCCGCCGCCACGAGATCGTCGACGTCCCCGGCGGTCCTCACGCCGCCCCCGACCTCCACGGACACCCCCCCAGCGCGAGCGATCCCGACGAGCTCGAGCACGAGGAGCCGGTTGCGCGCTCCGCCGTCGCGCGCCGCGTCGAGGTCGACGACGTGCAGCCACCGTGCGCCGGACGCCACGTAGCGGCGCGCGAGCGCCAGCGGGTCGCCGTGGTCGCTGCGACGGCCGAAGTCCCCCTGCACGAGGCGCACCGCCTCACCGCCGACGAGGTCGATCGCAGGGAGCAGCTCCATCAACCGCGCCCCCGGGCCCCGCAGCGCGCGACGAAGTTGGCGAGGATCCGCAGCCCCGTCGCGCCGGACTTCTCGGGGTGGAACTGCGTCCCCCACACCGCGCCGTCCTCCGCCGCCGCGGCGACCTCCCCGCCGTAGTCGCACGTCGCGACGGTCGCCCCGCCGACCTCCGGGGAGTACGAGTGGACGAAGTACACCCACGGCCGGTCCCCGATCCCCGCCAGGAGGCCGCTCCCGCCGCGACGCTCGACGACGTTCCACTGCATCTGCGGCACCTTGACGCCGCCCGCCAGGCGGCGCACGTGCCCCCCGAGCACGCCGAGCCCCGGCGTGCCCGGGCTCTCCTCCGAGCGCTCGTAGAGGAGCTGGAACCCGACGCAGATCCCGAGGAACGGCACGCCCGCGTCGATGGCGGCGAGCGCGGCAGCCGCGAGGCCCGACGCCTCCAGGGCCCGCGCGCACGGCCCGAACGCCCCGACGCCGGGAAGGACCACCCCGTCCGCGCCCTCGACGTCGTGAGGGTCGGTGACCAGGGCGGCCGCCGCGCCGACGTGGGCGAGCGCGCGCTCGGCCGACCGCAGG
>JAJYMP010000022.1 GCA_021786915.1 Chloroflexota bacterium | reverse complement strand
GCGGCCGATCTCGTCGGCGATCTCGGCCTCGGTCAGGTGGCCGGCCTCGAGCACGGCCCTGATGAGATTGCGCGTGGAGGTTGGCCCGGCGCCGGCGTTGTCCTCTTCGACAGGGACCTGCCGCACTGGCTCAGCCTCGAAACGCACCGCATCGTCGGTGAAGAGGACCTGCAGCCCGATCGTGGGCAGGTGGTCGCTCATGTTCGCCTTGGGATGGCGGATAGTGATGTGCCGCACCCCTATCTCCCCCGGGACAGGTGGGAGCGGCCGCACCTCATAGGTGTTCCGAGCGAGGTTCTCCTTGTAGACCGAGCCATATGGCCGCGACGACCTGGTCCCGAGCTTGGTCTCTGCGCCCACGACGTGATCGATCAGGATCGCCGTGACGCCGAGTGGGCGAAGAGCCTGGTAGAGCGCCCTCACGGACTCATTGGCATCGCCTCCCTCACGTTTGGGGTTGAGAGCCATGCCCACCGAGTCGACGATGAGCAGGTCGTGGTGGCCGTTCGTGACCTGTCGCTGGACGTCCTCGATCTGGTCGACGAGCGGGACCACGCACTCGCGGTAGGCGATCTCGGGCGCCTCAATGCCCGCGCCCCGCGCCACGCGCTTCACCCGCTCGTCGATATCCCAGCCATCGGACTCCCAGTCGAGGTACAGCGGGTAGCCGATGCCCTGCGGGACGAAGCCCGGCAGGATCTGGGCGCCGGTGGCGAGCGAGACGCAGATCGCGACCGCGAGGTAGCCCTTGGTGGCGCCACCGGGCCCATAGAACACCGCCGCCTTGCCCTTGGGCAGGTACGGCGCGAGCAGGAAGCCCGGGTCGATCCGACGCGGACGACGACCTACCGTCTCAAACGGCTTGCCCTCACGCTCGGCGGCAAGCACCCGAACCGAGAAGTCCTCAAGGAAACCGCGCCAGTCGAGATCGACCCCCGGCCCGCGATCGGCGCAGGCTGCCGCGACGTCCTTGCGGCCCCGATCGGAGCTCAGGTTGACGCGCTGCTCGGTGACGACGTCGCCGGCGATCGTGCGCACGCCGGCCAGTCGAGCTCGGACCGAGACCACGCCGTAGAGCGCCCCGTGCTCCCATCGGACCTGGCGTGCTTCGATCACGACCGAGATCTCTTCGAGGCGGAGCAGGTAGCCGGACGGGGTGCGTTCGATGGCCGCCTCATCGGTTACCACGCTCAGGCCGCCTTCGAACGCGCGATCAGCGCGGCGAGCTGGTTCGAGCCCAGGCCCCGTCCGGCGTTGTGGGCCTCGCAGTTCGGCGACTTGCAGAAGACGCGTCGCTCGTCGCGAGCCACCGAAAGCGAGGGATGCCGGTCGTCGTGGAATGGACACTTCACGGCCCGGCCCGGCACCGCGGTGATCCCCATCCGTCCGAGGAGCTCCACGACGGTGGGGCCGTCATCGTCGCGTGCCCTGGGCCGACGGAAGCTCGAGGGGATCGTTCTCGGGTCGACCGTGGGCTTCCATTGCTCGGCGACCAGGGCGAACGCGTCCGCGGGCGCCTGCTCGAAGGCGAGCAGGATCTCCGAGAGGCTCTGGCCGATCGGGTCGCCCGTTTCTGGGTTGCAGAGCAGGTAGCGTCTGCCGGTCGCCGGGTGGGGCATCATGGGCATCCGCAAGGCGAAGCCCAGGCCATCGTTGCCCACGCGATCGGAGCCGGGCCGCAGCTCGATCTTCGGATCGGGCGCGATTTCGGCTAGGTGGAGGAATGCCCGAAGGCCCCGGCGGACCACGATGGCGGGGAGGCGCGCGTCGAGGATCGACCACACGTGTGCACCCCGGCGGCTGCGCTCGACGAACGCCGGCGCCCCGTGAGCCCACATGACGCGCGCGACCTTCGTCGCGATCGCCAGGCCGTCCTCGAGGTCGACGTCGAGCGCTGCGACGTGCGTCAGGTTGTCGGCTCCGACCGTGTAGCTGCTCACGGGTTTGTGGCCTTTGAAGGCGCCGATCACGACGCTCGGCGTCAGCTCCTCGCGGACGGCCCGCCAGCCCTCGTCGGTCCAGATCGCGTAGGCGTCCGTGCGCGCGGCGAACACGGCGAGGTAGTACGTCGCGACCTGGATGCGGTCGTAGTTCACGGCTTGCTCGCCTGGTCTGGAGAAACCATGACACGGCGGTCCACTGACAAGCGCACCCGCAGTTCTCGGATGATCGCGACGTCAGCCGGTCGATTCGCCATCTCGGGGCGTTCGACCAGCACGCGGGCCGCGTCGTCAGCGCGCTCAAGCTCCCAGCGACGCTGCCGCAGCTCGTCGAGGGCGGCGTCCTGGGGCACGAGTCCGTCGCTCATCCGGCGCGGTCCAAGGCGTCGATGCGTAACGCTGTGCCGCACTCAGGATGGCTCGGCAGGGCCGATCGTGTCGGCTGGCGGCTCGGGCGCGATCGGGCCGACCGTCCGGCTCGCGATCCACGCGAGCAGCGCCGCGCGCGGCACGCGCACGCTCCGCCCAATGCGGACCGTGGGGATGGCGGCGGCCGCCAGCAGGGCGTACATCTTGCTGCGGCCGATCCGCAGCAGGGCTGCTGCCTCCTCGGCCCTCAGGAGCACCGGGTCCACTTGGCCCCCTTTGGTGTCGGATACGCCCATCTGGGGCGCCTTGGCCCATCCTGTGCTACCTTGTGGGCCGTGGAAAGAGGGTCTGAGCGCGAAAAACCCGTTACAGATGCCCGGATCGCGGTCCCGTACCAGTGGTGGGCGGTCGATGAGGT
>JAJYMP010000374.1 GCA_021786915.1 Chloroflexota bacterium | reverse complement strand
GGTGCAGCCCCGCGTTGTAGTGGCGGGCGGACCGGGCCAGCTCCTCGACGAACTCCGCGCCCGAAGCCTGGCGCATCACCTTCCACGCCTCGTCCACGACGACCAGCTTGGGCTCGAGGTCGCGCCGGACGGCGTCCCACAGCACCCCGAGCGCGGCGAGCTGGGCGACCGCGCGCACCTCGGGGTCCGAGACCGCGGCGAGGCCGATGACCAGCATGCGGCGGTCGAGCGGCGGGGCGCCGTCCGCGGTGAACAGCGCGGCGAGCGAGCCCGTAGCCCACCGCTCGAGGCGCGCCGCGAGGGGCCGGCCGCCCGGCTCGGCGTCGACCGCGGCCGCCAGGCCCTCGAGGGTCGGCGGGGTCCGGCCGTGGGTCGCGGGGTCCGGGCCGATGCCCGCGGCCTCGTACACCGCGCGCAGCGCCCGGTCGAGCGCGGCGCGCTCCTCGCGCGCGAGCCCGCCTGCCATCGCGGCCACGAGCCGCGTCAGCGAGGCGAGCTTCGCCGCGAGCCCGGCGTCGGACGCGGCGCCGGTCAGCGCGAACGGGTTGAGGCCCGCGCCGGCGCCGAGCTCGAGGTACGTCCCGCCGAGCTCGGCCGCGAGGCGGCGGTAGTCGCCGAGCGGGTCGACCGCCAGGACGCGCACGCCGCGCAGGAAGCAGCGTCCCATCTCGGCGCCGGTGAGCATGGTCTTGCCGGTCCCCGTCTGCCCGAGCACCAGCGCGTTGTGGCTGCTGTGCGCGAACCGGTCGAGCACGATCGGGGCGCCGGTCCGCCGGGCGACCCCGTACAGGTGGCCGGACGGCTCGTACAGGTCGGACGCCGCGTGGAGCAGCGACGCCGCGAGCGACGCCGAGTCGAGGTTGCGCTCCGCGAGCGGGCGCGGCGCGGGGCCGGGCAGGACTGCGGCCCAGGCGTCGGCGAGCCGGAAGGTCGCGGGCTCGAGGTCGAGCCCGGCGCCCCGGGCCTCCAGGCGCAGGAGCTCGACCCGCTCGGCGAGGCCCACCCGGTCGGGCGCCTCCACGAGGAACACGGTGTCGACGAGGTACAGCCGGCCGTCCCCCTCGTGGACGCGGCGGCGGCCCTCGTCGGCCGACGCGCCGAGGCGCTCGCGGGCGACGTCGGCGAGCTCGCCGCGCTCGGCCGCCAGCCGCTCGGCGGCGCGGACCTGGCGCAGGCGGGAGGTGAGGAACGCCATCGCCTCGGGCCGCGACAGCGGCCGGACCCGCGTCGCCGCGGCGGCGATCCCCGGCAGCGCCAGCAGCGCCGCCACCCAGCCCGGGGCCACCTCGGCCGGCCAGCGCCGGGACAGCGCCGCCGCGGTGATGAGCGATCCCTCGCCGGGGCCGAACCCCGGGTGGATCCGGAACGGGGCGCCGGCGCGGGCCACGTCGGCCCACAGCGTCGCCAGCGCCCCCGGCTCGAGCCGGCGGGCCGCAACCCCCTGCTCCTCGGCCGCCCGCTCGACGACCCCCATCGCGCGGTCGAGCTCCGGGCCTGACGGCGCGTCCAGCAGCAGGTGCGCCCGGCGGAGCGGGCGCCGCGGCGCCGCCGCGTGCTCGCGGTACAGCGCCGCGTACCCCCGGTACCACTCCCGAGCCCGCCGCCCCGAGATCCGCTCCTCGACCAGGGCGAGGTGCTCGGACGGCGGTCGGTCGGCGGGAACCGACAAGAGGGTGAAGGGCCGCGGCACCGCGTCGTACACCGCCGCGAGCGCCTCCAGCGCCGCCCCGCGCTCGCCCTCGGCCATGAGCTCGAGGCTCACCGGCGCGAGCTCAATGCCACCGACGGCACGGCCTCCGGCGCGGAAAGCATCAGCTTGGATCGTCGACGACGGCCAAGAGAGTGCGAGCCTAGACGCTTGCTGCGGTCGGCGGATCGAGAGGCGAGAGGCGCTGGACGGTCGTTCTACAACATCGGCCATGAGGGCGAGTTTCGCCTCGTGGCGTACCGATATCAAGAGGTTTTGTGTACGACTCGATCCTCATCGGCCGCGGGTGCCCATTGCCCTCAAGGACGACTCCTTCGGCCGGGCCTACCCGCAACCTCGGCTCCGACGTCTTGCCGCGCGACCTGTCACAACGGAAACAGAGTCGGCAAGGCCTCTCATCAGCCGCAGCGGTTCTTCACGTCCGATGACGTGATCGTGCTCGTTCCGAAAGTAGCCTCTCGCCTCTGCAACTGCCCAGCTGTGCGCCGTGATCCGCACCGAGATCCTCAGGTTCGTCTCAGGGCCGAAAGTGAAACATGGAGCGAATGAAGCAGTCTGAGATAAGGCTTCCGGTCACCGACTTAGGAGAGGTTAACTGGGCCGAGACAGAACGGTTCATCGCCACCCTCCCGAACGCCACCGGGCTCGGGGCGACCGCGTAGGACCCTAGCTAGACGATCGGTCGGGCGGTCACGGGAACCTCTTCCGGGCGAGGATCGCGCGGGAGACGCCCGTGTGGTGGATGTAGCCGACAAGGTTCAGCACGCCGAGCGACGTCCACACGAGCAGTCCGGTGAGGACGCCCACGAGCACGCGCTGAACCCGCGCGTCCGCAGCCTGGGCGAAGGCGATCGTCCCGACCGAGAGCAGGATCGTGAGGATCCCGAGGCCAGTGACGAACCAGAAGGGGAACAACTGGCCCTCCATCGCGCCGTACTTCTCGGTCGCGCGATCCATGAGGGCGATGAACTCCTCGCTCAGGAACGACACCATGACGGCCAGTGCGGCGATGACGACGCC
>JAJYMP010000529.1 GCA_021786915.1 Chloroflexota bacterium | reverse complement strand
GCCGCCGTCCACCGAGTTGCCGGTGAGCGCGTTGTCCACCATCTCGCCCCGATCCACCTCGCGGGAGCGAATGGCGAGACGAACCTCGATGGCGCGAATCGACTCGGGCCCGGTGGGCGCCGCTCCCGCGACATAGCTGGTGGCGATGCTCGTGCGGCTGTAGATCCCGGCAGTGGACGGCGCGATGTAGGTCAGCCCGGCGCCCGCGGCGCCGCCGACCCACAGGCCGAACCGGAGATCCACCGCGTATTCGGCCACGATCTCGACGTTGTTGTCGTCCTTGAGGGGCGGGGGATCGTCTCCACCGAGGAAGACCTCCCGGCGCACCAACTCGGTGCGGGTGTCGTCGCCGTAGGCAGAGCCGGCCTCGGAGAACAGCGTGCTCTGGTAGATACCTGCGTTGCCGCCCGTCAGCTTGCTCACGTTCGCCAAGCCGTATTCGATGACCGACAGGACGCTGGCCTGGGATTGCGTTCCATATCCGCCGACGCCGCAGGTCGGGCTGTCCGTGCCTTTGACGGGGATGACGTTGGAGGTCGTGATCGTGAAGTTGCCCGTGGTGCTGTAGCTGGCGGCCGTGATGAGACCGAACTCCATGTTGCCGTCCATGTCCAGGATGCGCAGGACGCGGCCGACCGCGAACACTGCTTGCAGTGCGGCGTTGTCGCCGGCCGGCAAGCCAGCGCGGGCCAGCGGGCCGTTGTTCGCGCCGAGGGTCACGATCGAGCCCGGGTCCCCACGCTCGACGCTGGCGACCGGGAACATGTCGGTGGCTGCGAAGCTGCCCACGATGCGAATGGTGTCCGGGTAGTTGTTATCGGGGAGCTTGACGGTTCCGGCGGTCGCATTGCCGGCCGTGATCTTCAGCCCGGCCAGGTCCTGCATCGCAGTCGGCCACGTATCGAAGTCCGGGGCGCAGACCCGTCCGAAGGCCAAGTCACGCCGCATGTTGGGCGTACCGAGGTAAGAGGCCCGCGAGAGGTCGAGCTGAAGCCGCTGGAAGCCCGAGCTGAGCGACAGCTGCGCGCTGGCGATCCTGGCCTCCTGCGAGAACATGCGCGTCGACGACTTGGAGAAGGCAAACGCGGCGGCCGCCACGAGCAGGCCGGCGATCATCGCCACGAGCAGCTCGACGAGCGTGAAGCCCGCCCGACGCTGCCTTCCCAGCCGGAGATTCCTCGTTGATCGTGGTCGGTTGCTCATGTCATCTCGGCATGTTCTTGAAGATCCCGGTCACGACGTGAACGACGTGGAAGACGTCGGGGGACGCATCCACATCGGGCGGCGCCGCAGCGTTGGCGCCGCACAGCGGGACCGGCGGAGTGATCGACAGCTGGGTACCGAACCCTTGGAGGCCCTGCCGGAGCCAGTAGACGCGGACCTCCGTGCGAATGAGGTTCTGCTCCTTGCCGAGCCACCCGAGCCGAAGGTTGACGCAGTACGGGCCGGCCGTGCTGCCCGATGGGTTGTCGTTGCCGAACGCATCGTGCACGCCGTAAATCGTTGCCCCGTTGGTGGGGCGGTACCAGGCCTGGGTCACGTTGACCTGCTTCAGCCACACCGTGTCCGTGTCGAGGTCCTGGATCGGACTGGCCGGTGAGGGGTAGTTCCACTTCATGCCGTCGGCGCGCAAACGATCGACCCACGCTCGCGCGATCTGGTTGGCGACCTCGAGGTTCTTGGCGTCGCGGTTCGCCACCACGGTCGCCTTCTGGAGCGCGAAGATTCCGGACGCCCCGATGGCGAGGACCGAGATCGCCATCAGCACCTCGATGATCGTCGAACCCCGAGATGACCGGCGTGCTCGCTTTGCTGCGGCGGTCCGCAGCTGCCCGTCTGCCCGGCACTCGCCGCTGGATGCCATTGCGCACGCGTTCATATCGCCAACCTCGCCATCCCGTTGGGCAGCAAGTAGATGTGCCGTTCCACCCCGATGACTTCGCCTGCATCCTCGCGGCGCACGCGAATGTCGACCGCCGAGGTCATCAGCGAGAAGCTTCCGGCGTTGCCCGCGCGGAACCACGTGCGCCCGCTCGATGAATAACAGACGTCGGCGGCGGCGAGGTTCGTGGCCGTCGTGCCCACGAATTGCGTGAACTGGAACGTGACGCCCTCGTAGGACGTGCCCGTGGGGTTGAAGTCGTCGATGACCCGGCTCGTGTTGGTGCTCGAGAACACCGCGTCGGTGCAGGCGCCGACCGGCCTGAGCTCGCAGCCCGTGTTGGTGCCGCCCGAGCCCGCGATCGCCTCGAGCAACGTGACGCGTCCGGCGTTGAAGCGCACCAAGACCGCCGAGCTGCGGCCTAGTGACCTGGCCCGCGCCATGCGGTACTGCTGCGCGATGTAGCTGGCCGCTGTGGCCGAACGCCGCTCCCGAATCATCGCCGAGGCGCCAGGCACCGCGATCACCGCCAGAACGGCGATGATCATGACCACGGCCATCAGCTCGAGGAGCGTGAAGCCCCGGGATCTGGACGCCGCTCGCAGGGTCAGGGGGAGAGGAGGTAGTTTCATCGCAGGAAAACCCGGGCACAGAAAAGCAATCCCCGTGCCGCGACCCGTCCCGCGTCCCCCGGCCCTTTCCCCGGTGATCCGTGAGCGCCTCCCTGGGTTTGGCGGCAACGATTGCGGAGGTCCGCAGAAAGTGCATGCTGCCGGCGCCCCCAGCCTTTCGGCTTGCGCACCGGAACAACCCCCGGTACGTCGGCGTTGCTAGCAGCTTTGGATCCTC
>JAJYMP010000551.1 GCA_021786915.1 Chloroflexota bacterium | reverse complement strand
CCTTCCGCGTCGGAAGGGGCCACGGGCGGCCCTGGATGGGGCTGCGGCCCGTGGATCGCACGGTCTTGACGACGATCATGGTGCTCACGAGACACGCTCCCAAAGCGTCGCCGGCTGCTCCATCCGGGCCGCCGTCTCACGGAGCGCCCGGGCCGTCAGGAGTTGCGTGATCGCGCGCCGCCGCAGGGCCAGCGCGCAGGACCGCACGACCGCGGGGTCCGACTCGAGATGGATGCCCTCGCCGGCGGACACGACCGGCCAGCCGGCGAGGCGCAGCTCCTGCATGGCCGCCTGCAGGTCGCGGACCTGCCCCCGACGGAACCCCCACAGGGCATACGCGGCGTCGCGCTGCGTGCGGGTCGCCCCATCGGCGAGGAGGATGAGGAGGTCGGCGGCGTCCGACGACAGGGACGCGATGTCCGGGCGGTTCACGCCGGCACCTCCGCGCCCGACGTGTCGCTGGAACTGGCCAGCGCCTCCGCGATGTCCTCCGCAGAGAAGGCGTCGGCCGGCCCGGGCTCTGCGAGCCCGAGGTCCACTGCGATCCGCCGCCAGTCCTCCGGGGAGAGAAGATCCGGGGTGCGCCCGCCCGCGACGAGGAGGTAGGCCCCCTCCACCTTGGCCTTGATGATCCCGGCCTGGGAAGCTTCGGTGCGGACGCGGGCTGCCGTCCACGGCGCGGAGAGCGTGGTGGCGGCATCGGTCTCGGCGGCCGCGTCATCGGACGGGATCGCCCGGGGCGCCGTGGCACCCTTGCCCGACCTGATCACCGCCCCGAACAGGCTGGCGAACGTCGGCTCCTGGATGCGGGCGTTGAGCGCGTGGATGCCGGTCCGGTCCTTGAGGATGATGGCCTCGCGGCCGGTGGCGGTCGGGACCAGGCGCAGGATCGTGTCGAAGTAGTAGCCGGTGGACTTCTCGGCGTCGGCTTTCTGGCCGACCGTCACGACCTCGCCGTGCTGGCGCTCCTGTTCCGCTTTCTCGCGGGCGGTCACGATGACGTGGACCGGCAGGTTGCCGAGCTCCGTCATGAGGGCCTTGTACGCCCGCTTGATCCGGCCCCAGTCGAGCATCTCGAGGTCCGTGTCGTCCGGGTCTCCGCCGCGGTTCTTGCGTCGGTTGACCTCGGCCCGCTTGATGAGCGCCGCGTCCTGGAGGACCTCATAGATGACCGTCACCGGATCGATCACGAGCGTCCCGTAGGCGTCCGGGTTGGACGCGATGTAGGCGACCGCGGCCTGCACGTCGCGGTACGTCTTGGTGGGCAACACGTCGAAGTGCGAGAGCCCATGCGTCCCGGCACGCCGGGCGTAGAACGCCGTGCCGCCCTCCGTGTCGATCATTGCGATGCGACCCGGCGATGTGAGCGAGAAGTACGTCTTGCCGACCCCAGCCGCTCCGAACACGAGCGCCTTGACCTTGGGGACCACCGCCTCGGCTGGATGGAAGGGGTTGCTAGGCTGCGACATCGACGACCTCCCTCGTGTCGAACCCGGTCCACGCCGGGCACGTCGGCTTCACGGCACAGTCATTGCAGGCGAAGGCGACGGAGCGGCCGTTGGGCAGGTGTAGTCCGGTCTCGTCGGCCCACCGGCGGACGCGCTCGCGCTGCACCGCCCGCGCCGCGAGGGCATCGATTTGCTCTGCCGTGCGGGTTGCCCGCTGGACATCCAGCCACGGCTTGCGTGCCTCGGGTCGCCACAGCTTCACGTCGGCGGGCGGATTGGCCCAGATCAGTCCAACGAGCCCGACCCGGACCGGGATCACGCCGTAGACCTCGCGCATCGCCCAGCCGTAGTAGGTCAGCTGCTCATCCGTGTCGGCGCGCCGATCCTCGAGGCGCCGCTCCGAGGTTTTGAGGTCCTCCACCGAGCCATCCGCCCACACGAGGTCGAGGTGGGCGTGGAAGACGATCCCCTCGTGCTCCCAGTGCAGCTCGTGCTGCTCGGCGTAGAGGCTCGGGGCGGTTGGGTAGACTTCGCGGATCCACAGGTCGACGAGCCCGATCGCCTTCGCGGTCATCTCATCGAGGCGCGCGAAGGGAAGACCCTCGGCCTCCGCGATGCGGGTGACGATGGCCGGCACGTTGGCCGGCACATCATCCCGGAGGATGGTGCAGATCGCCTCATCCACCGCCGACCCGACGGCCATCCGCGGGGACACGGTGCGTCGCGCTCCGTCCCGGTAGCGGGCGTCCCGCCACTGGCACTCGTCGAAGCCGCGATCCCCGGAGTAAGAGCGGTGCGTGGGGTCCTGGCAGCGCGTCATTTTCCCCACGCCTCCTGCAGCTCCCCGGTGCTCCAGTCACTCAGGTCCACCGCCACCCCGTCCTCCAGCCGCCGCCGCTCGACCGCCACGAGCCGGTCCCACAGGTCGCGGATGACGCGGATGGCGTGGTTGCAGCGCTCGGCCCGCTCCCGCCAGTACGAGCCCGGCATGGCGTGGAAGCGGCTGCGTTCGGACCGCTGGTGGGCGACCTCCTCGAGGAGCACGCGGCGCACCTCGGGGTCGAGGAACACGGGGTAGCTCACGACGCTGCCGCCCCGGCGGCACCGGGCAAGTAGGTGCCGTCCCAGTAGCCGCGGACGCTCGAGGGACCGACCTGCGCGATCTCCCCGCTCGCGGGGGGCGCCGCCCCCTCCGCGTCCATGTCGGCGCGGATCTCGTCGAGGGCCGCCTGGAGGGCGTCGAGGACGGAGCGGTCCCCGACGAAGACGTAGATCGTCAGGTC
>JAJYMP010000394.1 GCA_021786915.1 Chloroflexota bacterium | reverse complement strand
CGGCTTCCTCGAGGCGGGCGTGCCGCTCGGGGTGACCTTCTCGTTCCTCGTCGCCTCGCCCATGGTCAACGAGGTCGCGATCGTCCTCCTGTGGGGCCTCGTCGGCCCGCAGCTCACCGTCGCGTACGTTGCCGCCGGCCTCGTCGTGGCGGTGTTCGCGGGGCTGCTGATCGGCCGGCTGGGCCTCGAGCGCTACGTCGAGGACTACGTCTGGAAGATCCGCGCCGGGAGCGTCGACGTCGAGGTCAAGCCCACGCTGGCGGACCGGACCCGCGACGCCTGGCGCTCAACGCTCGACATCGTGGGGCGCGTGTGGCCGTACGTCATCGTCGGCATCGGCGTCGGCGCACTGATCCACGGCTTCGTCCCGACCGACCTCGTCGTCCAGGTCGGCGGCCGCGACAACCCGCTCGCCGTCCCGGCGCTGGTCGCGCTGGGCGTGCCGCTCTACTCAAATGCCGCGGGCACGATCCCGATCATCGAGGCGCTCCTCGGCAAGGGCCTCCCGGTGGGCTCGGCGCTCGCGTTCATGATGGCCATCACCGCCCTCTCCCTGCCCGAGATGGTGATCCTGCGCAAGGTCATGAAGCCGCGCCTGCTGGCGACCTTCGCCGGCATCGTCGCCGTCGGGATCGTGGTCATCGGCTACCTGTTCAACTGGCTGGCCGCCTGACGGCCGTCCCCTGCGAGGTCGGCGCGAGCCCCGCCGCGCCCCGCCCACAACGGAGGTTTCACCCGTGAAGACGATCCAGGTCCTCGGCAGCGGTTGCAACAACTGCGTCCGCCTCGAGAAGAACGCGCGCCAGGCGGTCGCGGCCGTGGGGATCGAGGCCGAGATCACCAAGGTGACTGACTACGCCGAGATCATGTCCTACGGGATCATGAGCACCCCCGGGCTGGTCATCGACGGCAAGGTCGTGAGCTCCGGGCGCGTGCCCTCGGCCGACGACATCAGGGTCTGGCTCGGCGAGTAGAGGAGCGGTGGCGAACCTGGGAGACCTGGAACGCGATCTTGGTGGGCTAGGCCTGGTGCTCGCCGCCCGCCGCGACGGGCTCGCCACCGCGGACGCTTCGCCATCGGCGGGGCTTGGCCTCCATCGAGCGCCGCACCAATCGGAGGTCACATGAACGAGACATCCCACGCCGGGGCGCTCCCCCGGTTCCACGTGGAGGTGAGGCGGACCAGCAGCGACATGGCGCGGGCGGAGGCGCACGGCCAGACGCTCGACATCGCCATCAAGGGCGGCGACCCGACGCTGGGCTTCACGGCCCCCGAGACGCTGCTCGCCGCCTTCGGCGCCTGCATCCTGTCCGGGGTCACCCGCGACGCGGCGGAGCGCGGCCTGCGGGTCGACGGCGCGGAAGCAATCTTCGACGGCGTCAAGCGCATCGACCCCCTCGGCATCGACCCGCTCGGCTACCGGGTGGTCATCCACAGCCCGGAGCCGGCCGAGGTCCTGCGGGGCCTGTACCACCGGGCGACCACCGACGGCGCGGCGACCAACGTGCTGCTCCGCGGCGTGGACCCGGTCGGTGTGTTCGTGATCGAGCCGCGCGGCCCGGACGCCCTGGTGGCCGGCCCGAAGGAGTCGTGCGATCAAGATCGCCGCGGTTTCGAAGGGCGCGGATCTCGATGACAGCCACCGTCCTTGCCAGTCCCGCCGCCACCGTCCCCCTCGCCCGCCTGCGCGGCTTCCACCCAGGCTGGTACGGCGTCGTCATGGGCACCGCGATCGTCGGCATCGTCGCCTACCAGAACCCGGGGCAGGTCGTCGGCCTCAAGGATGCGGCCCAGGCGGTCGGGGTGGCGATGGTCGCCGTCTCGGCCCTGCTGGCATTCGGACTCGGGATCCCCTACGTCGTCCGCTGGATCCGGCACCCGGATGCGGCGCGCGCGGACCTCGCGAACCCGCTGACGGGCGCCCTGTACGGCACCTTCCCTGGCGGCATTCTGGTGCTGGCCGTGGGCATCGCGACCGTGGGGCCCTCTGCCCTGTCCGCGTCGGCGACGGCGACGATCGTCGCGGTCCTGGCCGTGGTCGGGATCGCGCTGGCGTTCGCGGTCAGCGTCGCGTTCGCGGCGCTGCTGTTCGTCAGCCGTGGCGTGGACCAGCAGGCCGCCAACGGCGCCTGGTTCATCCCGCCCGTCGTCAACATCGTGGTCCCCATGGCGCTGGTGCCGCTCGCCCCGCATGTTGCGGCCGGCGATCTGTCGCTGCTCGTCCTGGCCGGCTATGCGTTCTGGGGCATGGGGTTCCTGCTGTTCGTCCTCGTCGCCTCGCTCCTCTACGACCGGCTCGTGTTCCACCCCCTGCCCGCCGCGCCGCTCGCGCCGTCGCTGTGGATCGGGCTGGGGCCCATCGGCGTCGGCAGCCTGGCCCTCCTGCGGCTGGGACAGGCGGGGGCCCCGCTGTGGGGCGCCTCGGCGCCCGTGGTCGGCGCGATCTCGTCGGTGGCGGCGGCGGCGATCTGGGGGTTCGGCCTGTGGTGGTTCGCCGCGGCTGCGGTCCTGCTGGGCGCCTACCTTCGGCGCGGCAGGCTGCCCTACGGCCTTGGCTGGTGGGCTTTCACGTTCCCCCTGGGCGCGTACGTCGCGAGCACGCTGACGCTCGGACGGGCGTGGCAGGCGGGATGGATCGAGGCGCTGGCCGCCGGGCTGTTCCTCCTGCTCATCGCCTTCTGGACGGTGGTCACCGCGGGGACGCTCGCGGCGACGCGGTCGGGCTCCATCTGG
>JAJYMP010000766.1 GCA_021786915.1 Chloroflexota bacterium | reverse complement strand
CCGGAGACGTGAGCCAGACGGGAGTCGTACGGACCGGAGCCCGGCGGCGCGAACCAGCCGCTCGACCGGGGCGCTCCGGGGCGCGCCCACGAAGCGGGCTGCCCGGTCCTGGCGATCGACACCTCACGCGAGGCACCGAGGAGCACGAACAACCCGATGAGGACGAGCCAGAAGTCGTAGAAGACGCCGGCCACGATGAGCCCGACGGCCAGGACCCTCGCCACCGCCGCCGCGACTCGGGTCGCCGTCAGCCTCGGCAGCCGTTGCGCGAGCGCCGCCCGCAACACGCGGCCGCCGTCCATCGGCAGCGCGGGCAGCAGGTTGAACACGCCGAGGAGCAGGTTCAGCCAGCCGAGCCGCGCCCACCACGAGCCGGCCAGGAGCGTCGGGGGCCAGACGGCGCTCCCGACCAGCGCGCCCAGGGACAGGAAGAGCCCACCGAGGAGGAGGCTCGTTGCAGGTCCGGCCGCCGCGATCGCGGCTTCGTCCGCTGGGCGGTCGGGGATCTGCTCCATCCTCGACATCCCGCCGATCGGGAGGAGAAGGATGCCGAGCACCCTGCCACCCAGGCGGCGCGCGAGGAGGCTGTGGGCGAGCTCGTGGGCGACGACGGACGCGAACAGCGCGGCGACCCAGACGAGGCCGCCGAGGATCCCCGCGGGTCCGGCCGACCAGTCGGCGAGCACGACGAGCCCGATGAGGAGCACGAAGCTCCAGTGCACCTCGAGGGGGATGCCGAAGAACCTGCCGAGCCGCAGGCTGTGCGCCGCCGCGCCGTCAGGACGCCGCGTGGCGCGGCTACCAGCATCCCCGGTGCCGGGCGCGTGGTGCGTCTCGGGTGCGCTCATGTCGACAGTGTACGGGCGAAGTGCGACGATTCGACCGCGCAATCGTTGGCCTGTGAAGGCGGTTCGCCGAGGGCTCGCTTCGCACCCGGCTGCTGGGCGGCTCCGGCGTCCGGTCAATCCTTCCAGTCTGGGTCGAGCTGGTGCAGGAGCACGCGGCACCGCTCGGCCTCGTCGGTCTCGCCGATGGAGGCGGCCGCGGCCCGGAGCGCGTCGAGCGAGCGCAGGAAGCCGCGGTTCTCCTCGTGCGCCCACCGGACCAGCCCGGTGCCACGCCATCCTGCGGCCCGCAGCGCGTCGAGTCCCCGGTGGTACCCGACCCGTGCGAAGGCGTAGCGGTCCGCGCCGGCGGTCGCCACCTCTGCGAGGCGTGCCCACGCGTCCAGGTGCCGGGGGAACCGCTCGGCCACCGACGACAGGGCGGCGCGGCGCCGATCGGGCGGCTCGGCCATGGCCGCCGCGGTCGCCTGCAGCGCGTCGGGGTCGGCGGGGGGAAGGACGGTCTCGGTCGGTCCCGAGGTGAGGTCGACCGGGCTCGAGGCACCGGGGCTCGGAGCGTGCGTCATGTGCGCATCTTCGGCTCCGCGTCGAGCGGCGCGCCAGTCCGGCACGCGGGCGCGCCGCGCCAGTCCGGCACGCCAGTCGGGCACGCAGGCCCGGCACGCCAGTCCGGCACGCGGGCGCGCCGCGCCAGTCCGGCACGCCAGTCGGGCACGCGGGCGCGCCGCGCCAGTCGGGCACGCAGGCGCGCCGCGCCAGTCGGGCACGCCGGTCGGAGGCGGGGCCGTACAATGCGTGCGTGAACACCCGCCCTGCGCCTCCGACCTTGCGCGCCCGGGGCGAGGAGCGGCGAGGATCGACCCGGCGGACGGCGCACGTCGCCGGCACACGTGCGGGCCTCGCGCTCTTCGTGATCGTGCTCGGCATCCTCATGACCGCGGTCGACACCACGATCGTGATCCTCGCCCTTCCCGAGATCGAACGATCGCTGCACGTCTCGATCTCCGGCGTGATCTGGGTGATCGTCGGCTACCTGCTCGTGATCACGGTGCTCGCGACGCAATTCGGCCGTCTCGGGGACATGTTCGGCCGCGTGCGCATGTACGAGGCGGGCTTCGTGGTGTTCATCGTCGGTTCGGCGCTCTGCGCGCTCGCGAGCGGCGAGGCGACCATGATCGCGTACCGCATCGTCCAAGGGGTGGGCGGCGCGCTCATCACGGCGAACAGCGGCGCCGTCATCGCGGACACGTTCGCGCCGGAGAAGCGCGGCCGCGCCTACGGCCTCACCACGGTCGGCTGGGGCGTCGGAGCGATCCTCGGGATCCTGCTCGGCGGCATCATCGTGACCTACATCGACTGGCGCTGGATCTTCTGGATCAACGTGCCCACCGGCATCGTCGCCGTCCTGCTCGCGCTACGAGTGCTCCGCGAGAGGGGCGCACGCGTGCGTGAGCGCCTCGACGTGCCGGGCATGCTCCTGTTCGGAGCGGGGATCTTCGGCGTCCTGTGGGCGATGACCAAGCTTTCCACCTCCTCGTTCAGCGCGGACGTGATGGGGTTCCTCCTCGGCGGAGTCGTCCTGCTCGCGGCCTTCGTGGCCGTGGAGCGCCGCAGCGACGCCCCGATGCTCGACCTGTCGCTCTTCAGGGTCCCGACGGTGAGCCCGACGATGCTCGCGTCGTTGTTCCAGGGGATGGCGAACTTCGCGGTGCTCTTCCTCGCCATGATGTACCTCCAGGGCGTGCGCGACCTCACCCCCCTCCACGCGTCGCTGCTGCTCGTGCCGGGCTACCTGATCGTCGTGCTCGCCGGGCCGATCGGTGGGCGGCTCACCGACAAGTTGGGGCCGGTCCTGCCGGCCACCGTTGGGCTCGCCATCGAGGTGGTCGCC
>JAJYMP010000057.1 GCA_021786915.1 Chloroflexota bacterium | reverse complement strand
GCATCGAGACGGTCGAGGCTGACGATGACCTTGTGGCGGCGGCCCGCGGCGATGACGCGGCGGAACCGCCCGAGAGGGCCTGGCAGAGGGCCGCTCAAGCGCTGGCTGGTTCGGCGGGGCCCGGAGGCGCCTGGGGCGGGGGGTGGCGCTCGAACGGGCGGGCGGTGCTCAGGCTGGCCGCCTCCTGGGGCGATGGGGTCGTGGAGCGGTCGGTGGAGGTCGAGGACGTGCGGACCAATGCCGCCCTGCCGGTCGCGCTCGACGGCGCGGTCGCCCACGTGTCCGTCGACGGAGCGAGCGTCGCGTTCCGGCTCGCCCCGCCTCCGGATCTCGCCGCTGCCGCCGCTCGCGGGGCGACGGCGCCATCGTCCGGGGCGGCTGCCGCCGACACCGTCCGCTCGCCGATGCCCGGGATGGTCGTCGCGGTCCACGTCGGGCCGGGTGCCGTCGTCGCGCCCGGCGACCCGATCGCCACGGTGGAGGCCATGAAGATGGAGCACGTCGTGCGGGCGCCCGGCCCGGCGCAGGTCCAGTCCGTGCTGGTGCGCCAGGGCGACCAGGTGGAGCGCGGGCGCGCGCTGGCGAGGCTCGCCCCCGTGCCCGTGCCCGCCCCCGCCCCGGGGACGCCGTCATGAGCCGCGGACGGGTCCGGATCTACGAGGTCGGCCCGCGCGACGGGCTCCAGAACGAGGCGCGCGTCATCGCCACCGAGGACAAGCGCCGGTTCATCGAGGCGCTCGTCGCGGCGGGCCTGCGCGAGGTCGAGGCCACGAGCTTCGTTCGACCGGACCGCGTCCCGCAGCTCGCCGACGCCGACGCGCTGCTGCCCGCGCTGCCCCGCGTCGACGGGCTCCGCTACCCGGTGCTCGTCGCCAACCGTGCCGGTCTGGATCGCGCGGCCGCGGCCGGCGCCGACGCGATCGCGGTGTTCACCGCCGCCACCGACGGCTTCGCCCGCCACAACATCGGGATGGACGTGGCCGCGTCGCTGACGGCCTTCGCACCGCTGCTGACCGAAGCCGGATCGCGCGGCTGGTGGCGCCGCGGCTACGTCTCGACCGCCTTCGGCTGCCCCTACGACGG
The DNA here is from genome assembly GCA_021786915.1 of Chloroflexota bacterium. The sequence goes on along the minus strand of JAJYMP010000057.1, from coordinate 1,653 downwards.
CCGGGTGCTCGCCGCGCAGCCGGTCGAGGTCGCGCTGCGCCTGCTCGAGCTCGGCGTGGACGAGGTGTGCTTCGGCGACACGATCGGCGTGGGCGTGCCCTCGCAGGTGGCCGACCTCACGCGGCTTGCGCTCGACGCCGGCATCCCCGTCGAGCGCATCGCGTACCACTTCCACGACACGCGGGGGACGGCCCTCGCCAACGTCGCGGCGGGGCTGGCGACGGGCGTGCGCACGTTCGACGCCTCGACCGGGGGCACGGGCGGCTGCCCCTACGCTCCCGGCGCGGCGGGCAACCTCGCCACCGAAGACCTGGTCTACCTGCTCGACGGCGAGGGCTACGAGCACGGCGTCTCGCTCGACGGGGTGCTGGAGGCGGCCCGCCTGGTGTCGGGGCTGCTCGGCCGATCGCTCGCGTCCAAGGTGGGGCAGGCGGGCGGCTGGCAGCCGCCGGGGGCGCCCCGGATCTAGCTCGGCCTTCCCGTCAGCGGCCGGCGGCCGCGTGCAGCGCGGCCATGGCGCTCGCCGCCGACGCGCCACCGTCGGTCAGGACCACGCGATCGAGGAGCGCGGATGCGATCGCCTGGGTCCGGCTGCCCGGACCCAGGGACTTGAGCAGGTCGAGGATCGCGGCGCTCGAGGCGTACAGCCGGTCCGCCGGGACGCCCAGGTAGGCCATGTCGACGCGGAAGATCCTCGCCGTGAGCGGCGTGCCGCTGCCCGGCGGCGACTCGATCGTCGTGGCGAGCGTGATTCCCGGCGCGTGCACGAGCCAGTCGACCATCGAGGGCGTCGCCGTGTCGATGCCGGTCACGTACACGATCGCGACCGGCTGCGCAAGGCGCAGGTTCCTCGCGATGAGCGACGCCGTGAACACGAGGTCGCCGTCCTGCCGCGGGTGGCGGTCCATCACGACGAGGTCGTCGACCGGTTGCCGGCCCACCAGGATGCCCAGGGGCGCCGTCGCCGAGTGGGTCCCGATCGTCGCCTGCAGGTGGCGGAGCCGGAACGTTCCGCCGAGGACCATCGCGGTCTCGTTCGCCTGGACGGACCCGAACATCACGGTCGAGCCGGCCGGCAGGTTGGCGTCGAGCCATGCCGCGACGCCGTTCGCGAGCGCGAGCCGCGAGGTGTTCGGCTTCTCGAGCGCCACGCGGGCCGAGACCGCCCCGAGCGTGCCCAGCGAGAGCACGCCGACGAGGACGACGGCCAGCGTCGACCCGTCGCGCAGGGCCGCCAGGCCGCGGGCGCCGACGCCCGCGCCCGGCCGTCCGTGGCCCGCGCCGTCCAGCCACGCGCGCAGTCGAGCCCGGACGGGCACCGAAGCGAGCACGGCGCCCGCACCGCCTCCGGCGACGACCGCGACGGCGACGCCCCGCATCGACTTCGACCAGGAGGTCGCGAACCCACCCGTGGCGAGGTGGAGGTCCGCGGCGAGCGCCACGCAGGCGCCGAGGGCCGCGCCCGCCACGAGGATGGCCCTGTCGTGGCCGCGGATCCGCTCGGCGACGAGCAGCCAGCCGCCGGCGCCGAGCGCCACGAGGATCGCGAGCTCTGCAATGTCGTTGCGGGGCGGTTCACCGAGGACCGCCACCAGGAACACCCAGGTCGAGCCGGTCGCGAGCGCTGTCAGCAGCTCGACGGGGCGGTCGTCG
>JAJYMP010000745.1 GCA_021786915.1 Chloroflexota bacterium | reverse complement strand
AGCCGCCTGCTGCGCCTCCACGTCCGCGGGTCCAGCGGTGCCGGGCTCCGTCCGCCGCTCGTAGGTCGCGAGCAGCGAGCCCCGCCCCGCCGAGGCGGAGGACAGGACGAACAGCAGCAGCGCCACTAGCCAGATAGCGAACGCGATGAACGGGCTGGCAAGGAACAGCAGGCCGAAGAGGAAGACGATCACGCCGCCGACGCGGAGGGCGACCTGGGAGCTGCGGTCGGGCTCGGCCCAGGACTGCGACACCAGGGCGTAGCCGAGGGCGGCGAATCGCTCCGCCTCGGCCGTCATGGCCTTGGCCGCGTCGGCAGGCAGCTCGGCCCCGTACGCCTTCGTGAACATCGGACTCGTGGGGTCGCGGTCGGGCTCAGCGGCCACCGGAGCCTGCGGCACGTACCGCAGGCGCAGGGCCGCCTCCAGCTCCGTCGCCGCCTTCTCGTCCCGGGTCTTGAGCCAGACTGCGTCGGCACCCCAGGTCAGGTACCCGTCGCGCCTCCCGTACGCTTCGTAGCGACAGCGGCTGGCCGGCACGGCGTGGTCCACCCCGCCATCGGCGCTGCGCATGCGCAGGCCGTCGCCCTCGATCGAGAGCTCGACCTGCGCCTTCTTGGGCACCGACATCCCGATGACCTCGGTGATCGTCCACGCCCCGAAGGACTGGTCCGGCATCCAACACCCCCTAAGTGCTCCGTCCTGCACCTGGCAGCGTCCCACGCCGACCGGGCTCGGGTCAACGGGCCGTTCGGGCCGAAGGGGGCGCTCAATGCGCCGAGGGGATAGGCGGGCCGCTCCCTTCTCGCCGCGTGGGGCTGTCGCGCCCCCGCCCGATCGGGGGCAGAATGCAGGCACGTCCATCGGCCCCAGAGCGCTCGCGAGCGCCGTCAGCGGGGGAAGGCCCATGCGCCGCGTCGTCATCCACCTCGGGACCCGGGTCCTCGTCGCGGCCGTGGTCGCCCTCGTGCTGGCGCTCCTCGTCGCGCCGCTTGCCGCGGGGGCCAGCCCGAAGCGCCTCGCCGGCCCGGTCACCGACGACGCCGGCGCCCTGCCGTCGGGCGCCGCTGCGCAGATCCAGAGCGCCTTCGACCGCGTGCAGACCACGACCGGTGTCCAGCCCTGGGTCTGGTACGTGGACACCACGAACGGCGCCGACCCCGGGCAGTTCGCCACCGACACCGCCAAGGCGAGCGGCCTCGGCGGGGCTGACCTCCTCCTCGTGATCGCCATGGCGGACCACGCCTACGGCTACTGGAAGGGCGGTGCCGTCAAGCTCTCGGACGGCGACCTCCAGCTGCTCCTCTCGCGCACGCTGCCGGCCGACCTGCGCGCCGGCGCCCCCGACAAGGCCGCGCTGGACTTCGCCGACCAGCTCGGCGCGGCGCTCGCCCCGGTCCCCACAGCTGCGGCAGCGAGCGCCCCGACCGGCACGCCCTCCACAAGCCCGGCATCCGGCGGCGACGCCACCCTCGGCACCCTGCTCGCGATCCTCGTCGTCCTCGTGGGCACGGGGCTCGTCATGTGGTACCTCGCCACGCACCGCCAGGCGACCGGCAACGTCCCCGCCGCCACAGGCGGGCCGCGGGATGACCTCGGGCGGCTGTCCACCAAGGACCTCGAGGCGCTCGCGAACAGCATCCTGCTGCAGACCGACGACGCGGTGCGCGACTCGGACCAGGAGCTGGGCTTCGCGCAGGCGCAGTTCGGCGACGCGGCGGCCGCGCCCTTCGCCGAGGCGGTGGCCGGCGCCAAGACCGACCTCAAGGGTGCCTTCACGATCCGCCAGCAGCTCGACGACGCGACACCCGAGACGCCGGCGCAGCGCCACCAGATGCTGGTCGCGCTGATCGGGGCCTGCCGCTCGGCGCAGCACCGGCTGGACGAGCAGTCCGAGCGGTTCGAGCAGCTGCGCGCCCTCCAGAAGCAGGCGCCCGGGATCATCGAGGCGCTCCCCGCACAGGCCGATGCGCTCGAGTCGCGCGTCGCCTCGGCCGCCCAGACGATGGCCCACCTCCAGGCCTACGCCGACCCCGACTGGCAGGCCGTGGCGCCCAACCTCGACGAGGCGACCAAGCGGGTCGCGGCGGTGCGGGCGGCAGTCGATGCCGGCCGGGCCGCGGTCTCCGCCAGCGAGGCGCCCAAGGCGGCCGCGGCGGCCCAGGCGGGGCAGGACGCGCTCGCCCAGGGCGGCCGATTCCTCGACGCGATCGACGCGCTCGCCAAGGAGCTCGACGCGGCCGCCGCCGCCGTCGGCGCGCAGCTGACCACTGCTGAGCAGGACATCGCCCGCGCGAAGGCGGGCGTGGGCGCCAAGGGTGCAGACCCGTCGGCGGCCGCGCGGGTGGCCCAGGCGGACCAGCTCCTCGCCGACGCCAGGACCGCCCTCAACCCGCCCAAGCCCGACGTGACGACGGCCCTCGACAAGGCGCGCCAGGCCGACAAGGCGGCCGACGACGTGCTCGCCCAGATCCGCTCGGCGCAGGAGGCGGCCGCCCGCGCCGCCGCGCAGCTCGACGCCTCGGTCCGGACGGCCCAGACGGCAGTCACTCGCGCCGGAGGCCTGATCGCCACGCGTCGAGGCGCGGTCGGGACCGAGGCGCGCACGCGGCTTGCCGAGGCGCAGCGGCACCTGGACCAGGCGATGGCCCTCGCGCCGACCGACCAGGCCGGCGCCGCGAGCGAGGCGGACGCCGCGAGCCGCCTGGCGAGCGAGGCCGAATCCCTCGCCCAGCGCGACTACGGCAA
>JAJYMP010000194.1 GCA_021786915.1 Chloroflexota bacterium | reverse complement strand
CGACGTGCGTGACGAGGCCCTCGGCCTTGAGCGCGGCCTCCAGCGCGGTGACGACGCTGTAGTCAGCGGTCGGCGCGGTCGCCTCGCCCATGCCCAGAACACCGCCAACCCCCGTCGAGGCTGCCGCGGCCATCGCGACCAGCGCGTCGCCGATCCCGAGCCGTCCGAAGCCGCCGCAGGTGCCGACGCGGATGAACGTCGTCACCCCGAGCATGAGGAGCTCCTCGACCACGATCGACGTGGTGGGCGTGCCCATCATGGTCGTCTGGACCGAGACCGGGACGCCGTCGACCGTGCCCGTGTACCCCAGGAGGCCGCGGCGCTCGGACACCAGGCGCGCGTTGTCGAGGCCGCCGTCGAAGCGGGCGGCGATGCGCGTGGCGCGGAGCGGGTCACCCGGCAGGAGCACGACGGGCGCGAAGTCGCCCGGCTCGGCGGCGACATGGATGGGCATCGAAACCTCCGGGGCTGCGGTGTGGGCGCGCAAGGGACCAGTATGTGGTCTGCGCCCGGCCGGGTGCCAGCGCGCCGGCCGGGCCTCCGTCCACGCGCCCCGACGGTCGTCGGCCGGGAGTGCCCCGGGCGCTGGCCCTCGGGACCGTCCGGGTCGGAGGACCGGCCCGGACGCGTGCACGCGACGGGTTCGGGATCAGCCGCGCGACGGACCCCCGAGCAGGCGCCGGTGCTCGATCAGCGTGCAGCGGTCCATGACCACGCCCAGACCCCCCTCGTGCGCGATCCGCCCGGCCGGCTCACTGGCGATCCCCAGTTGGAGCCAGAGCCAGCGGGCCCCCGCAGCGACGGCGTCACGCGCGTGCCCCTCGCAGGTTTCGGGACGGCGGAACACGTCCACCAGCTGGATCGGCCCCGTGGCGCGCACGGCCTCCACCACGGTGGAATAGCACCGGAGGCCCTGGACCTCGACGGCGCCCGGGTTCACCGGCACCACGTCGTAGCCGAGGTCCAGCAGCGCCTCCATCACGCCGAAGGCCGGCCGGCCAGGCCTCTCGGATGCACCGACGAGCGCGATCCGAGGTCGTGACGCGAGGAGCGCCCGGATCTCGGCGTCGCCAAGGAGGGGCACCGGGAAGCGCCCCTCCTGCACCGCGATGAGGTCGGCGACCCATGCTCGATCTGCCGTCATCGGTTCACGCACGATGCCCCGTTGCAGGTTGCGGTTCCGTTGCGAAGAGCACTCTGCACCCCATATTCGGGATCCCGGACCAGCCGATTCTCGCGTACGCTAGCCGATGGCCCGGCCCCGCAGCCGAGGGGCGCCCGGGATCTATGGAGGAGTATGCGTTGCAGCTCTCGAAGCGGCTGATCGCGCTCGGCGCGACGACAGCCATCATCATCTCCGCGTGCGGATCCAGTGCGAGCCCGTCGCCGTCTGCCGCGCCAACGGCGGCCGCCCCCTCGTCGGCCGCCCCCTCGTCGGCCGCCCCGTCGGCAGCGGCCCCCTCGTCGGCCGCCCCGTCGTCGGCCGCCCCCTCAGCCTCGGCCGTGCAGGCGCCCAATCTCAAGATCGGCGTCGTGACCGACATCGGCACCCTCAACGACAAGGGTTACAACGAGTACACGTTCAAGGGCGCCGCGGACGGCGCTGCGGCGGTCGGAGCGGCGGCGCCGCAGTCGATCGTCCCCAAGGACGCGTCGGAATACGCGGCCGACATCAAGCAGTTCGTCGACCAGAAGTACGACGTCATCGTGACGGTGGGCTTCAACCTCACCAACGACACGGTGGCGGCGGCCAAGGCGAACCCCAAGATCCACTTCGTCGGCGTCGACCAGTCGCCGGTGTGCGTGGATCCGCAGGGCAATCCCGACACGACCTTCGCCTGCAAGGGCGACGCCAAGACGCTGCTGCCGAACTACACGTCCCTGTACTTCGCGGAGGACCAGGCGGGCTATCTGGCGGGCATCGTGGCCGCCTACGCCTCGAAGAACAAGTCGATCGGAGCCATCGGGGGCACGACCCTGTGCGCCCCGTGCGTGCGCTACATCCAGGGCTACGACATGGGCGCCAAGTCCGTCACGCCCGACATCAAGGTCACTGCCGCGTACGTGACCAACGACTTCTCGGCGGCGGCGTTCAACGACCCGGCCGGCGGCAAGGCGTTCGCGAGCACCTTCATCAGCACCAACAAGCCTGACGTCCTGTTCCAGGTCGCGGGCAAGACCGGCAACGGTGTGCTCGAGGCCGCCTGCAAGGCGGGCATCTACGGCATCGGCGTCGACGTCGACCAGTACGTGTCACTCAACGCTGCCAACGATCCGACCTACGGCTGCATCATCACCAGCGCTGAGAAGCACGTCGAGTCCGCCACGAGCCAGGCGATCCAGGAGATTGCCGCCGGCACGCTGTCGGCTGGCGACGTGCTCTTCAATGCCACCAACGACGGCATCGGCGTGTCGAGCTTCCACGACAAGGCCAGCATGTTCGGGCCGGAGGTCACCCAGGCGCTCAACACCGCACTGGCCGGGATGAAGTCAGGCTCTCTCAAGACCTGCCCCGCCACCGGCTGCGGCGACGCCAAGGCGCCCCTGCCCTGAGCAACTAGTCGCGACCACGAGATGACGGGTCGGCCGCTTCGGCCGGCCCGTCATCCGCATTCGGCCCATCCACCTCGGAGCTCCGAAGGCATGACCGGTCAGTCGGGCACGATCCAGGCACCGGCGCTCGAGATGCGCGGCATCACCAAGCGCTATCCGGGCGTTGTCGCCAACGACGGCATCAGCCTCGAGGTGAGACCCGGCGAGATCCACGCTCTCCTGGGCGAGAACGGCGCCGGCAAGACGACGCTCATGAACGTGCTCTACGGGCTGGCCACGCCCGATGAGGGCGAGATCCTGCTCGACGGGGTGCCGATCCGGATCGCGGGTCCCGCGGACGCGATCGCACGCGGCATCAACATGGTCCACCAGCACTTCATGCTGGTTCCCGTGCTGTCCGTCGCCGAGAACATCCTGCTCGGCGAAGAGATCATGGCCAACCGGGTGTTCCTCGACCGCAGGGAAGCCCATCGACGGATCCTCGAGCTCGGCCGGACCTTCGGGTTCGAGATCGATCCGGAGGCGAAGGTCAGCACCCTCTCCGTCGGCTGGCAGCAGCGGGTCGAGATCCTCAAAGCGCTCTACCGCAGGGCCCGGATCCTCGTGCTCGACGAGCCGACCGCGGTGCTCACGCCGCAGGAGACCGAGGAGATCTTCGCCGTCCTGCGCCGCCTGGCGGACCAGGGCCACAGCATCGTGTTCATCAGCCACAAGCTCTACGAGGTGCTGGCGATCGCCGACCGGATCACCGTCATCCGGCGCGGGCGCGTGGTGGGGGAGCGGAGGCCCGCGGCGACCAACGAGGACGAGCTGGCCGAGCTGATGGTCGGCCGCGAGGTCCAGCTCACGGCCGACCGGGGCACTTCCCACCCGGGCGAGCCGATGCTGCGCGTGACCGGCCTCGAGGCGTCCGACGACCGGGGACACCCCATGGTCCGAGGCGTGGACCTGGAGGTTCGGGCCGGCGAGATCCTGGGGGTCGCGGGCGTGGCCGGCAACGGCCAGGACGAGCTGGTGGAGTCGATCGTGGGCCTGCGCCGGCCCACCGCCGGCACGGTGACGCTCGACAGCGCGAACATCACCGGTCATTCACCCCGCGCCCTCAACGAGGCGAGCGTGGCGTACGTCCCGGCAGACCGTCACCGGTTCGGCCTCATCCTTCCGTTCTCGATCGCCGACAACCTGGTCCTGACGAGCTACTACCGGTCTCCATACGCGCGCGGGGTGGTCCGTGACGGCGTGTCCATCGAACGCGACGCGCGTTCCTCGGTGGCCCGCTTCGACATTCGCACGCCGTCGGTGACGGCCAGTGCCGCCACGCTGTCGGGGGGCAACCAGCAGAAGATCGTCGTGGCCCGCGAATTCGACCGCGATCTCAAGCTGCTGGTCCTGGACCAGCCCACCCGCGGCCTCGACGTGGGGAGCATCGAGTTCATCCACAAGCAGGTCATCGCCAAGCGGGACGCCGGGACGGCCGTGCTCCTGGTGTCGGCGGAGCTGGACGAGGTGCTGGAACTCTCGGACCGCATTGCGGTGATGTACAGAGGTCGGATCGTGGCCGTGCTCGACGGGCCTACCGCTGACAAGAACGACGTGGGCCTGCTGATGGCGACCGGCGGCACCGCCCGCGGCGGGGCGCAGTCCGCGGAGGCGTCGGCGTGAGCGGGCCGGCGCCCGCGCCCGGGGCCGGTCGCGGGGTGAGCATGGCGCGGATCTGGTCCGTGGCGGCGGTGCCGCTGGCCGTGATCGTCGGGTCCGCCGTGCTCGGTGCCGCGGTCATCCTCCTCTCGGAGCCGCTGATCCCCGGCAGGCAGTTCGACCCGATGCTGTGGCTGACTGCCTATGAGGCGATGATCCAGGGCGCGATCGGCAGCCCCCAGGAGTGGGCCGCCCTGGACTTCCACTCGCTCGTGTCCACCCTGGTGAACACCGCGCCGCTCGTGTTCGGCGGCCTGGCCGTGGGCTTCGGCTTCAAGGCCGGCCTGTTCAACATCGGGGCCCAGGGCCAGTTCCTGGTGGGTGCCCTGGGCGCCGTCATCGTCGGGGTCTGGCTGCGGGACGCTCCGGTGCCGCTGGCCGTCGCCGCGGCCACCGTCGCCGGCATGGCATTCGGTGCGGCGTGGGGCTTCGTGCCGGGCTTCCTGAAGGCGTTCGCGGGCGCGCATGAGGTCGTCAGCACGATCATGATGAACTACGTGGCGATCCAGCTCCTGGCGGCGCTCGTGAGCGGCCCGCTCAAGGTCCCCAGGTCGCCGCAGGCCATCACCTTCGACGTGGGCAACGCCGCCTTCCCGGTGATCCCGTTCCTGCAGCCCAACGGGCACCTCGGGATCCTCCTCGCGCTCCTGGCGGCGGTCGGGGTCTGGTGGCTCCTCTATCGGACCACCTGGGGCTTCGAGGTGCGGGCCACCGGGGCGAGCCCGGACGCCTCGCGCTACGCGGGCATGCGCCCGCGGCTGATCACGGTCGCGACCATGACCTTCAGCGGCATGCTCGCCGGCCTGGCCGGCGTCTGCGTGCTCCTGGGCGTCACGAAGTCCATGACGTCCAGCTTCGGCACCACCGTGGGCTTCGACTCGATCGCGGTGGCCCTGCTCGCGCGGTCGAACCCGCTCGCGATCCTGCCCGCCGCGCTGCTGTTCGGGGGGATGCGGGCCGGAGCCGGCCTGATGCAGATCCAGGCCGAGATCCCGGCCGAGCTGGTCGACGTGATCCAGGCGGTGATCCTGCTCGCGCTCGTGACCAGTCCCGTCATCCGGCGGCTGCTCCACGCCGAGGGTCGCCGCACGCGCGGCGCCGAGTCGGTTGCCGCGTCGGTGGCCGAGGTGGAGAGCTGATGGACGTCACCCCGGTCATCAACTTCCTCTACAGCATCCCGCTCCTGGGGCTGGCGTTCGAGCTCGTCGGCTATCTCGTCGCGATCCTGCCGGGCAACTCGGCCACCGTCATGGTCCAGGCCACGCCGCTGGCCCTCGCGGCCATGACCGGCGTCATCTGCGAGCGGTCGGGCGTCGTCAACATCGGGATCGAGGGCACGATGCTGGCCTCCGCGTTCACCGCCTGGGTGGTCGGAATCGCGGTGAACCCGATCTTCGGCAACCCGGCTCCTTCGGACATCTTCGGGATCACGATCCCCCTCCTGATTGCGCTGGCCGCGGCCGTCCTGGTGGCTGTGCTCATCTCGGCCCTGCACGCGTGGATGTCCGTGACGCTCCGGGCCGACCAGATCATCAGCGGGACGATCATCAACATCGCCGCAGCCGGCGTCACGGGCTACCTCGACCAGCTGATCTCCAAGTCGTCGCCCGTGGGTGCCGGCGAGTTCGCGGCCTTCCAGCCGCCGCAGGCACTCGTCGAGCTTCCGCTCGTCGGCTGGCTGCTCAACATGTTCCTGAACCTCGGCCCGATCGCCATGTCCACGGTGTTCCTGGTCATTGGCCTCCAGATCTGGCTGTTCTGGTCCCGTTGGGGTCTTCGAACCCGTGCCGTCGGTGAGCACCCCCGGGCCGCCGAGACGCTGGGCATCGACGTCATCCGGCTGCGCTACCAGAACGTCATGATCGGCGGCGCGTTCGCGGGGCTGGCGGGAGCGTTCCTGAGCATGGAGGCGACCAACTCGTTCCAGATCGGCATGACCATCGGCCGCGGGTTCATCGCGCTGGCCGCGATGATCATGGGTCGCTGGACCCCGATCGGCGGCTTCCTCTCGGCGCTCCTGTTCGCCGTCTTCCTCGAGATCAGCCAGCTGATCAAGATCGCGCCGCCGACCGGCGACCTGGGCCAGGTCATGACCTCCGTGCCGGCCCAACTGTGGGACGCGATGCCGTACCTGCTCACGATCGTGATCCTGGCCGGCGCCGTCGGGCGCAGCATCCCGCCTGCCGCCGATGGCCAGCCATACGAGCGCGAAGCCGCAGCCTGACCGCGGCCGCCCGGACGGGGCCGGCGCCGAGCCGCTCTCAAGGCTCCCCGCTGAGCGCCGAGCCTCGAGGGCGGAAGCCTCTGATCCCCCACCGGCGTTTCCAGCCGGGCTCCGGGCGCCGCGCTGGGCGTCGCGATCGGCCGCCGCCAGTCCGCCCGCGGCCGCGTCGCGAGCGTCGTGAGCGCGTCGTCGACGCAATCGCGCGCTTCCACTAGGATCGGGCGATGTCGCCGACGCCGCCCGCCTCGCGCAGGACCACTGACCCGTACGCCACCACGCCGGCGGCGCTCGGGTTCGATCCCCTTGATCGCGCGTTCATCGCCGACCCGTACCCGGTGTACGACCGGCTGCGAGCCGACCATCCGCTGCTCTGGAACCCGGCGACGGGGCAGTGGATGGTGTCCCGCTTCGCCGACGTCAACGGGCTGCTGCGCGACCGGCGGCTGGGTCGAACCTACCTGCATGTCGCCAGCCACGCCGAGATGGGCCGCGACGAGCCGCCCGAGTGGCACGACCCGTTCTGGCGGCTGGTGCAGAGCGGGATGCTGGACCGCGAGCCGCCCGACCACACCCGGCTCCGGCGGCTGGTCTCCAAGGCGTTCACGCCGGCGACCGTGGAGGGGATGCGGCCACGGATCGAGGCGATCGTTGACCAGCTGATCGGCCGTGCCCTCGAGGCCGCCGAGTTCGACCTGATCGCGGACGTCGCCGAGCCGCTGCCGGTCACGGTCGTCGCCGAGCTGCTCGGAGTTCCCGAGGCCGATCGACACCTGCTCCGGCCGTGGTCGGCCGACATCTGCCTGATGTACGAGCTGAGCCCGTCCGAGGACAGCCAGCGTGCGGCGGTCGCGGCCAGCCTGGCGTTCGGCGGCTACCTGCGGGACCTCGCGCGCGACCGGCGCGTCCATCCGGGCGACGACCTGATCTCCGGCCTGGCGCAGGTCGCCGAGGCCGGAGACACGCTCACCGAGGACGAGCTCATCGGCACCTGTGCGCTGCTGCTCAACGCGGGCCACGAGGCTTCGGTGAACGGCACCGGGAACGCGTGGTGGACGCTGTTCCGCCACCCGGACGCGCTGGCTGCACTCCGGGCGGACCCGTCCCTGGTGCCGAGCGCGATCGAGGAGCTGCTGCGCTTCGACACGCCACTGCCGATGTTCGAGCGCTGGGTGCTCGAGGACATCGAGCTGTACGGCGTGCGCATCGAGCGGGGCGCGGAGCTTGCCCTCCAGTTCGCCTCGGCCAACCGCGATCCCGAGGGAATCGAGCGGCCAGACAGCCTGGTGCTCGATCGGCGGCCGAACCCGTACATCTCGTTCGGGGCGGGCATCCACTACTGCCTGGGCGCGCCGCTCGCCAAGCTCGAGATGGGGATCCTGTTCGACGCGCTCCTGCGACGGATGCCTGGCCTCGAGCTGGTGTCAACCCCGGTCTGGAAGCCGACGTTCGTGCTGCGCGGTCTGCAGTCGCTCCCCGTGGTGGTGGAGCGCGCTGCCGGATAATGGACGGCGGCGCTGACGTCGCCCCAGCCTTCACGCGCCCAGAGCCAACCCGGAGACCCGTCGCATGCCGATGACCCCTCGAGACCGCGTCCTCGCCGCCCTCGCCCACGAGGAGCCCGACCGGGTGCCGATCGTGGTGGGCGTCAGCAACGCGACCGGGATCAAGGCGCGACCGTATCGCGAGCTGGCCGGCATCCTGGGACTCGATCCGGGCGACGCCTACATCTACGACTGGCCGGAGCTCGGCACCGCCCTGCCGACGGAGGCCATCCTGGAGCGCCTCGGCACCGACGTCCGCCCGGTGCTCGACGCGTACCCTGCGGAGACGCTGCGACGCAACCGGGAGCGCCCGGCGCACGCCCCGTTCATCGACGACTGGGGGAGCGGGCAGGTCGAGGTCTCCGACGGCCACTGGTTCCCGGGCGTCCATCCGATGCGGGAGGCCGAGACCCTCGACGCGATCGAGCGCTATCCGTGGCCCGACATGGACGACCCGTCGCGGGTGGCGCACGTCAAAGCCGCTGCGGCGTCGCTGCGCGCCGACGGGACATACGCGATCATGGCCACCCCGTGGCTGCTGTTCCCGCTGGAGCGGGCGTTCGCGATGCAGGGCATGGACGCGTTCCTCGTCAACCTCGCGGCGGAGCCCGAGTTCGCCGAGGCGCTGTTGCGCCGGATCGCGGGCCTGTGCCGCCAGCTGATGGGCCACTTCCTCGACGAACTGGGGCCCAACGTCGACATCGTCAAGATCGGCGACGACCTGGGCTCGGAGCAGTCGCTGCTGATGTCACCGGCGATGTACCGCCGGGTCCTCAAGCCCATCCACGCCGAGTACATCGCCTTCATCCGGGAGCGGACGCCCGCCAAGGTCTTCTTCCACACCGACGGCGACGTGTTCGACCTCCTCGATGACCTGGTCGAGATCGGCGTCGACATCGTGAACCCCGTCCAGACCTCCGCGGGGCGGATGTCCGACTTGGCCGGGCTCAAGCGCCGCTACGGTGAGCGGGTCACCTTCTGCGGCGCCATCGACACCAAGCAGGTCCTGCCCAACGGGACGCCGGCCGAGGTTCGGGCCGAGGTCGGCCGGGTGATCCGCGAGCTCGGCGTCGGCGGCGGGTACATGGTGGCCGCGGTGCACACGATCATGGACGATGTGCCGGCGCAGAACATCCTGGCGATGGTCGACGCGGCTCAGGAGCTCGGGCGCTACCCGCTGCGGGGCTGACGGCTGGTCGCGAGCCGGGGGAGACCAGACGAGGGAGCGCTCGCCATCTGCGGCGGGCCCCGGTCGTCGTTGTCGGGGGCAGCCTCGCCAGCCCGACCGTTGCCCGCCACCTCGCCGACCTGCACCCGAGTTGTCGCGCTCGCGAACCGTGCCTCCGGCACCGGGAGGTGCCCCTCCCGCGCAGCGCATCAGGGCGGCGACCCCTACCTGATCGGCCGTCACGGGTTCACGCGCGACGCCCCGTTGCAGGTTGCGGTTCCATCGCGAAGAGCACCCCGCACCCCAGATTCGGGACCCCGCGGCGCCTGATTCTCGCGTACGCTAGCCGATGGCCCGGCCCCGCAGCCGAGGGGCGCCCGGGATCTATGGAGGAGTATTCCTTGCAGCTCTCGAAGCGGCTGATCGCGCTCGGCGCGACGACAGCCATCATCATCTCCGCGTGCAGCGGCTCGACGGCTTCCCCGTCGGCGTCCGCGGCAGCGACGGCCGCCTCCACGGCGCCGTCTGCGCCGGCCGCATCGACGGCCGCCTCCACGGCGCCCTCCGCGCCTGCCGCCGCCTCGACGGCGCCCTCCGCGTCCGCTGCCGCCTCCCAGAACACGAACTGGGTCGCCTGCGTTGCGTTCGACACCGGTGGTCTGGGCGACAAGGGCTTCAACGACCTCGCCAAGAAGGGGCTTGACGAGGCCCAGGCCATGGGCTTCACGACCCACTACAGCGAGGCCAAAGGCTCGACGGACTATGCCGCCAATATCCAGCGGCTCATCGACCAGGGGTGCCAGTCGATCATCGCGGTCGGGTTCAACCAGCAGGTCCCGACCCAGAACGCGGCACTCAAGAACCCGAACATCCAGTTCGCCCAGGTTGACAGCCTCTGGGACCCGAGCGGCCCTGACGGCAAGGTCGGCACCGCCGACGACGTCAAGCAGCCGCCCAACTACACAGGCCTCGACTTCCACATTGAAGAGGCCGCCATGCTCGCGGGCTACCTCGTCGGCGGCTGGAGCAAGACCGGGATCATGGGCACCTTCGGTGGCCAGCAGTTCCCCGGCGTGACCCGGTTCATGGACGGCTACTACGCCGGCATCAAGTACTGGGACCAGGAGAAGGGCGCCACCGTCAAGCTCCTCGGCTGGGACGCCGTGGCGCAGACCGGCACCTTCGTCAACGGCGACAACCCGTGGGGCGACGCGGCCAAGGGCGAGTCGCTCGCCGCTGGCTTCGTCGATCAGGGCGCTGACGTCGTCGGCCCGGTCGCCGGCTCCACCGGCAACGGCTCGATCAAGTACATGGCCTCCAAGAACCTGTGGGCGATCGGCGTGGACACCGACCAGGCCATCTCCCTGTCGCAGTTCTCCAAGGCCATCCTGACCTCGGCGCAGAAGGTCATCGACGCCGCGGTCCTCGACACGTTCAAGGCAAACGCGAACGGCGTCGTCTTCTCCGGCGGCAACTACGAGGGCACGCTCGCCAACGGCGGCGTCGCGCTCGCCCCGTTCCACGACTTCGACAGCCAGATCTCGGCCGACCTCAAGGCGGGGATCGACACGCTCAAGTCGAAGCTCGTCGACGGCAGCGTCAAGGTCGCGGACTACCTGAAGTAGCCCGAGCCTCGTCCCACCGACACAGTCTGCCCGCCCGTCCTCGGTTCGCCGGGGGCGGGCGGGCCGCAATCCGAGGGTCGAACGCCCATGCGGCTCGAGCTCCGCGACATCACCAAGCAGTTCCCGGGCGTGCTCGCCAACGACCGGATCTCCATCGCTGCCGACCGGGGCAAGGTCCTTGGGCTGCTCGGCGAGAACGGGGCCGGCAAGACGACGCTCATGAACATCCTGTCGGGCCTGTACCGGCCTGACTCGGGCGAGATCCTGATCGACGGGGAGCCGCGGCTCTTCCACGACCCGGCGCAGGCCATCGCCGCCGGCATCGGCATGGTCCACCAGCACTTCATGCTCGTGCCCGTGTTCGACGTGGTGGAGTCGGTCGCCCTCGGGGCCGAGCCGGTCAAGGGCGCGGTCGCCACCTTCGACCGGGCCACCGCGCGCGCCCGCGTCGTCGAGCTGTCCAACCAGTACGGGCTGCACGTCGACCCCGACGCCAAGATCGAGGACCTCCCGGTCGGCGTCCGCCAGCGGGTCGAGATCCTCAAGGCGCTCTACCGCCACAGCGACATCCTGGTGCTCGACGAGCCGTCCGCCGTCCTCACCCCGGGCGAGACCGAGGAGCTGTTCGGGATCATCCGCGGCCTTGCCGCGGGCGGCACCTCGATCATCTTCATCACCCACAAGCTCAACGAGGTCCTCGAGGTCGCGGACACGATCACCGTGCTGCGCCGGGGGCGCGTGGCGGGCACCGTGCTGCCGCACGAGACGAGCCGCGAGGAGCTGGCCAACCTCATGGTGGGCCGCGATGTCGAGCTGACCGTCACGCGAGGCGAGGCGCACCCGGGCGACGTGGTGCTGGAGCTCCGGGACGTCTTCGTCCGCAACGATCGGGACGAGCTGGCGGTCAAGGGGGCCAGCCTCGATGTCCGGGCCGGCGAGATCGTCGCGGTGGCGGGCGTCCAGGGGAACGGACAGACAGAGCTCGTCGAGGCGATCACCGGCCTGCGCCACATCGACTCCGGCCACATCCGCATCTCCGGCACGGTCGTGGACGAGGCGAAGCCCCGCAAGGTGGCCGACCTCGGCGTGGCGCACATTCCCGAAGACCGGATGCGCGACGGCCTCGTCAAGGCGATGACCGTCAGCGAGAACTACATCCTCGACTCGTACCATCGCCCGCCCTACAGCGCCGCCGGCCGGTTCGACCGCGAGGCGATCGCGCGCGAGGCGGCCAAGGGCGTCGAGGAGTTCGACATCCGTACGCCGTCGATCGCGACCCAGGTGGGCAGCCTGTCAGGCGGCAACCAGCAGAAGGTGATCGTGGCCCGCGAGTTCTCGCGGCCCGTCAAGCTGGTCGTCGCGGCGCAGCCGACGCGCGGTCTCGACGTCGGCTCGATCGAGTACATCCACAGGCGGATCATCGAGCAGCGCGACGCGGGCGCCGCGATCCTCATCGTCAGCACGGAGCTCGACGAGGTCCTCGCCCTCGGCGACCGCGTGGCGGTGATGTTCTCGGGGCGGATCGTGGGGGTGCTGCCGTCCGAGCAAGCGACCAAGGAGGCCGTCGGGATGCTCATGGGAGGCGTGCATTGAGCGCCCTGAAGCGACGGCTGGGGTCCCTCGCGATCCCGGTCCTGGCAGTCATCTCGGCGTTCATCGTCGGCTCGCTGTTCCTCATCTTCACCGACATCCCCGCGTTCGGGCTGTTGCCGGGCAAGCCGCTCGACTTCCTGGGGACCGCCCTCGGGCACGTCCTCGCGGCGTACGGGGCGCTCCTGACGGGCGCCTTCGGCGATCCCGCCAAGTTCGGCGACGCCCTGCGCGTCGGTACGCCCGAGGCGTGGGCGACCGCGTTCCGGCCGATCAGCGAGACGCTGGTGGCCGCGACGCCGCTGATCTTCACCGGCCTCGCGATCACGGTGTCGTTCCGGTCCGGCGTGTTCAACATCGGCGGCGACGGCCAGTTCGTCCTCGGCGCCCTGGGCGCCACCGCGACGGCCCTCCTGCTGCGCGACCTGCCGGTCCCGATCATCCTGCTCGGCGCGCTGGTCGCGGGCATCGTGTTCGGCATGATCTGGGGCTTCATCCCGGGCTTCCTCAAGGCGCGGACCGGCGCCCACGAAGTCATCACCACGATCATGCTCAACTACGTGGCGCTGCAGATCGTCCAGCTCGCGCTGCGGACGCCGTTCATGCGGCCGGCCACGGGCTCGGAGCCGATCTCCAAGGTGATCGACTTCGCCCGCGTGCCAGAGCTGATCCCGCTGCCAGGCTTGCGGCTGCACTGGGGCTTCGTCGTGGCGCTGATCGCAGCCGCCCTGGTGTCGTACTTCCTGTTCCGCACCACCAAGGGCTTCGAGCTGCGGTCGGCCGGCCTCAACCTCACCGCTGCCCGGTATGCGGGCATGAGCGCCGGGGGCTCGATCATCCTGGCGATGGTCGTGTCCGGGGCGCTGGCGGGTCTCGGCGGCGCCTTCCAGGTCATGGGCACCGTCACCCAGATGTCCAACGACGTGAACTCCGGCTACGGCTGGACGGCGATCGCGCTGGCGCTCCTGGGCGGCACGAGACCGAGCGGGGTGGTCGCCGCGGCGATCCTCTTCGGCGCGCTCAACAACGGCGGCCACGAGATGCAGATCGAGTCGTCCATCCCGCTCGACCTGCTCGTGTTCATCCAGGCGCTGGTCATCATCTTCGTCGCCGCGCCGGACCTCGTCCGCAAGATCTATCGCCTCCGGCCGAAATCCGCTGAGTCCGGCGCACCTGCCGAGGAAGGAGCTGCAGCATGACGGCCGCTGCCGCCCCCGCCAACGTCGTCCTCCCCGCCGCCAGCGAAGCCGAGCGCCGCGCGCAGCGCCGTGCGCGGATCGGGGGCGCCATCCTGGCCGTGATCGGCATCATCGCGTTCGCCTTCGCGTCGAGCACCATGGCCAACGAGGTCACCTTCAAGTTCTGGGTCACGGAGCAGGGCAAGGACTTCGTCGCGCTCGAGACTCAGGCCGGCCTGCTCTGGATCCTCGCCGGCGCGACCACTGGCTTCGCGGGGGTCTGGCAGCTCTGGCGAGCCCCGCGGGTCCGCTGGCGCCGCTGGATCGCCCTGTGGTCGCCCTTCTGGGTGGCCGCGGTCATCGGCACCCTGCTGACCGGCAAGCCGGCCGTCCTGACCAACGTCTTCGGGGGCACCTTCGAGTACGCCTTCCCGATCTCGATGGGCGCGTTCGCCGCGGTGATCGCGGAGCGGTCGGGCATGTTTGACATCGCGGTCGAGGGCAAGCTGCTCGTCGGCGCCTGCGTCGCCTCGATCACGGCCAGCATGGCGCTCCAGTGGCTCGGCCCGGACACCGGCATGATCGTCGGCCCCATCGTGGGGCCGCTCGTCGCCGCCCTGTCCGGCGTGGGCATCGGCGTGCTGATGGCCTGGCTGGCGATCCGCTACAAGGTCGACCAGATCATCACCGGCACGGTCGTCAACTTCGCAGCCCTGGGCCTGACCAACTTCGTCTACCTGCGCGTGCTGCAGACGTACACCGACTACAACACGCCGCCGACCATCGAGAAGATCCAGATCCCGGTCCTGTCCAACATCCCGGTCCTGGGCCCGATCCTGTTCCAGGGCACCCCGTACATGTACCTCGGGTGGGTGGTGATGCTCATCCTGACGTACTTCATCTTCCGCACGCGCTGGGGCCTCCGCCTGCGCGCCTCGGGCGAGTACCCCCAGGCCGCGGCCACCGTCGGCATCAACGTCATTGCCATCCGCTACCGGGCGATGATGCTCGCGGGCGCGATCGCCGGGTTCGCGGGCTCGTACCTGTCCCTCCACTCGGCCGGCAGCTTCCAGATGAACATGTCGGCCGGCAAGGGCTGGATCGCGATCGCGGCCATGATCTTCGGAGCCTGGAACCCGATCTTCGCCTTCGGCGCGGCCCTCGTGTTCGGCTTCGCGGATTCGTCCCAGCAGCTGCTCTCGCAGCTCGGCGTGGACATCCCGCCGCAGCTCCTCGCGAGCGTGCCGTACATCCTGACCGTCGTCGTGGTCGCGGGCCTCGTGGGGCGCGTCCGCGGGCCGGCCTCGTCGGGCCAGCCGTACGAGCAGGGCTAGCCGGTGAGCGCCGGCTTCAACGCGGAGGACGCGGGACCGCTCCGCGCGGTCCCCGCGTTCCACCCCGCGCTTGCGACCGCCCGGACCGCGCCGCACGGGACGCCCGAGCGGCCGCTGCCTCTGATCATCGACAGCGACCCGGGGCTCGACGACGCGCTCGCCATCGGCCTCGCCTGCGCCAGCCCTGAGCTCCGGCTGCTGGCGGTGACGACCGTGGGCGGCAACGCCGACGTCGCCCACTGCACCGAGAACGCGCTCCGGCTCCTCCACGCCTACGGCCGCGACGACGTGCCGGTGGCGGAAGGGGCGGCTGGCGCGCTGCTGGGCGATATCGTCCGCGCGACCGACATCCACGGCATGAGCGGCGTCGGCAACACCGCGCTCCCGGCGGCCGTGAACGCGCCCCGCCCCGAGGGCGCCGTCGCGCTGATGGCGCACCTGATCGCGGACAGCCCCGAGCCGGTGGCCATCGCGCCGATCGGGCCGCTCACCAACATCGCGCTGCTCCTGCGGCTGTACCCGGGGCTCGTGTCGCGGATCGGGCACGTCTGCCTCATGGGCGGCTCGATCGGGGAGGGGAATACGACGGCCGCCGCCGAGTTCAACATCGTCGCCGACCCGGAGGCCGCGGACGTCGTGTTTCGATCGGGCCTGCCGATCACGATAATGGGCCTCGACGTGACCCACCAGGCGCTGCTCGACCGCGCCTCCGCGCAGGCGCTGCGGGGCATCGGCACCCG
>JAJYMP010000452.1 GCA_021786915.1 Chloroflexota bacterium | reverse complement strand
CGTACGGGCACGGCAAGGGCGGCGGCACCTACACGCTGGTGTCGTCCTCGCCGATCGACACCCTCGGCACCGAGCTCAGCTTCACCGTTCCTGACAGCGATCTCTCGGGCGGCGGCACCTACGCCTTCACCGTCGCCGCCGTCAATGATCTCGGCACGGGCAGCTACTCCGACTACTCCAACGCGATCCGGTACTGAACCGCGATCGCGTGATCGAGAACGAGGGCCGGTCTCCGGCCCTCGTTCGCACTCCGGGCCATGGATGTGGCTGGCGTCCACGGCGATCGCGGCGGGCTGCAGCATGCCGGTCCCGTCGACGAGGAGCGTCGGGTTGCCGCCGTCGAGGCCCGCCCGGTAGATCGTCTGGCCCTGGAGGTTGGTCCAGTAGACGTAGTTGCTGTCGAGCGCGACCCGTACAGATGGCTCTGCCCAGAGACGATGGCGGTCGGGCCGGTGCCGTACAGGTTCGCCGGCATGCCTGTGTCGGCCCGGTAGATGTGAGTCGCGTTCACGGCGACTTCGAGGGGGGGAACTTCTGGCCCGTGACGAGCGTTTGCGCGCCGCTGATTCGATGTGGCCTCCCCGCCGGCCCGAATGTCCTGCTGACCGTCCGCGGTCGCTCGAGCGGATGGCCGCGAACCACTCCGCTCGCAATGCTCGAGCTCGACGGGACCCGCTACTCCAGGCGTCCTTCGGTTTGGCGGTTCGCTCCGACCATCCCGGAGACACTTCAAGCCGGACCTCCGCGGTCCGGCTGTCTTGTGGCGGTGGGGGATGTCGATCCGCGCTCGAACCTGACGGCCGGCGATGCAGCGCGGCTCAGCGCCGGACTCAATCCCGACGAGGCCCGGGTGTGCCCCGTCGACGTGGTCGACCGCGACCAGCAGTAGGCCGCGTTCCGCGTGGGACATCGCCAGCGGTTGTGACGCAGGCGACTGCATCGGCCGAGCAGGCCAGCCCGAAAGGGCTGCCCCCGACGGCGCGACCGCAGGGATTGCCGTCGCTGATACGATCCCGCCCACCACGGAGGCGCGCGCATGCACATCGCGATCATCGGCTCGGGCAACGTCGGGACGGCACTCGGCGCATCGCTGGCGAGAGCGGGCCACAGCGTGACCTATGCCGCCGGTCGCGCTGAACACGCGCAACGGGCGGCCGAGGAGATCGGCGGAGTCGGCGCGCCCGGACCGGCGGCAGCGGCGCGCGACGCGGACGCGATCATCCTCGCGGTGCCGTTCGCGACCGCCGCCCGGGACGTCGCCGCAGAGCTGGCACCGGTCGCGGCCGGCAAGCTCGTCATCGACGCGACCAACCCCCTCAACGCCGACGCGAGCGTCTTCCGCTCGGCCGCATCGGGCGTTGCACGTACGGGTCGGCCCACGTGCGGTCGAGCATGACCTGGCCGCATCGGGCATGATGGCCGCTCCAACACAGAACGGAGCGCGACCATGGACACCTCGGAGCACCCGAACGCGACCGCGTACCGACGGACCGCTGACGCCTTCCGCGCCCGAGACTTCGATGCGATCCGGTCCCTTGTCGCAGAGGACGTCGTCTGGCACGTGCCCGGTCGACACTCGATGGCCGGGGACATCCACGGTCTCAACGAGGTCGTCGCCTTCCTCGGCCGAGCGACCGAGCACGGTGTCACCCTCCGTGAACACGACGTGTTCGGCAACGACGAGCATGTCTGCGCTCTGAGCCACATGGGTGCACGCCGGCCTGGAGTGGAGGTCGAGGTTCGGGTGACCAGCGTCTTCCACTTCCGCGGCGGGCGGCAGGTGGAGCGGTGGTTCTACCCCGAAGACATGGACGCCTGGGACAGCATCTTCGACGGCTGACGCCCTGGAGCTTGCACTCCGGCAGTCGCACGAGCGCGCCGCCGAGCTTGCCGCTGTCGGCGCCATCACGCTCGATTGCGACGCGTCCGTGCACGACACCTACCGCAGCCTGATCGCCAGGTTCCACCCCAACTGCCACCTTGTGACACCCCCACGAACAGGGCGAGTGGCCGAGTCTGGGGGCCACACGCTCGCGAGTCGCCTCAAGTGCGCAGGAAGCGCATGGGGCGCGTCCTCTCAGCTCGAATCCGGCCCGGGCGGGATCCACCGTGTCCGGGGCATCGGGCGGCAGCCGAATGGGGTCAGGCCGTCAGGGTGGCGTCCACGTGCCGTTGGTCGCCGCCCATCACGACCGTGCAGCCGCGCATGAGCCGACTACCCGGGGCTCGACTCCTCTCGCCCCGACCAAACTCACGTTTCTGACCCAGGTCGCGCACGGCCGGGAGAGCCACGCCGAGGCCGCGTTCGATTGCCACGCGCGTGAGCTCGCATTCCACTCGCTCGCACCCCAGGACGTCCGTTTGGCGAACAGCGCTGTGGCCTGTACCTGGCAGGAATCGGGCGCGAGAGGACGGGCGCCTACGGATACGAGGTCCAGGCGTACCAGGCCGCGGCCAGGTTCCATCCCAGTCCGACGATGATCAGGAACTTGTCGTAGAGCCCGGAGTACGTCGGTAGGCCGATCACGTTGAAGGCGAAGAGGCCGATCGCGGCGATGACGCTGATCCAGCGAAGCGGCTGCCCGGTCAACGTCACCGACACGACGACCATGACGGTCGGAATCAGCATCAGGACCGCGATTCCCAGCAATGCCAGCGGGATCATCTCCTGCTTGAGGCCGCCGAACTCGCCCGGCGTGGCGTCCCCGCTCCAGAACCGCAGGACGTCCCCCAGCAGGTAGGTGAGCATC
>JAJYMP010000040.1 GCA_021786915.1 Chloroflexota bacterium | reverse complement strand
GGCGTGGCCCTGAACCGGCTCTCGGAATCGATGGCCGGCGGGTACTACTACTACGACTACTACGGCGGCTATGGCGCGGAGGCGAAGGGTACGAAGGGTGACGCAGCGGCGGCATCCCAGAATGCGGGGGCCAAGCAGGCGTGACGGCGGCAGGGGGGGCAATGCCGTGCGAGTGTTGATCATCGGCATGCACTACAGTCCTGAGGTGACTGGGAACGCGCCCTACACGGCCGGGCTCGCGGAGGCACTCGCCGCGCGAGGCGACGCCGTCACCGTCGTGACAGGACTTCCACACTATCCAGCCTGGCGACTCGCCCACGGCACACCTCGCCGACTGCTCCGACTCGAACACTTGCACGGTGTGTCACTCATCCGGGCGGCCCACTACGTGCCGGCGACCCAATCCGCCATGCGGCGGGTCCTCTACGAGGGGACGTTTGGCTTGACTGGTCTGCTGGCGACCATCGGAATGCAGCACCCGGACGCAATCCTGGGGATCGTCCCAAACCTCTCGAGCGGGATCGTCGCAAGGCTCACTGGAAGCCGCCTTGGCGTTCCATATGGGCTCCTCTTTCAGAATCTTCTGGGTCCGGGCGCAAGACAGTCCGGGATCGCCGGCGGGACGACGGTTGCGGGCCTGACTGCGGCCGCAGAGGTATGGGCGGCACGAGGTGCCCGAGCGATCGGCGTTGTGACGGACGCATTCACCACGTATCTCGTCTCGAAGGGGGTCCCGGAGCAAGGCATCTCCCATGTCCCGAATTGGACCCACGTTGCTCCGGCCGCCCTGACGGTTGAGGCGACACGAGACCGCTTCGGCTGGACGGACGGGAAACAGGTTGTACTTCACGCCGGGAACATGGGCGTCATGCAGGGCCTCGAGCAAGTTGTCGTCGCTGCTCGTTTGGCTGCTTCCCGGCGGGATCCCATACGTTTTGTCCTATCGGGCGACGGGAACCAGGCGGATGCAATCCGTGACTTGGCACGAGACCTCGACAACCTAACTTTCGTTTGCCTTCAGCCGGACGGGGTCTATGCGAGCATGCTCGCCGCAGCCGATGTCCTCTTGGTGTCTGAACGCGAAACGTCGATCGACATGAGCCTGCCGAGCAAGCTCACCTCGTACTTCGCCGCGGGACGCCCGATCGTTGCAGCGGTTCCGCGCGGTGGTGGTTCAGCCCGTGAGGTTGGGCGGTCCGGTGCGGGGATCATCGTTCCCGCTGCGGACCCGGTGCGGCTGCTCGACGCGCTTGCTCGCCTGCGGGCGGAACCGATGCTCGTCAGCGAGCTCGCCGCGGCGGGC
This sequence comes from Chloroflexota bacterium, assembly GCA_021786915.1. Next base: position 1,452 of record JAJYMP010000040.1, on the reverse strand, counting down.
CCCGCCTACGCTGCGACGCACACCTCCGCGACGGCGTGCCTCACTCGGGCCGTGGCGCTCGTCGATGCCATCGCCGGAGCCGAACCCACGCGGTCGACCATCGGCGTTGCTGCATGACTGACCGTCCCAAGGCCCTGATCACCGGGATAACGGGTCAAGATGGCTCGTACCTCGCCGAGCTGCTCCTCGACAAGGGCTATGAGGTCCACGGCCTGATCCGGCGATCCAGCTCGTTCAACACGGGCCGGATCGACCACCTGTACCGGGATCCGCTCCAGGAGCAGACCAGGCTGTTCCTCCACTACGCGGACCTCACCGACAGCTCCAGCCTGATCGGGCACCTGCACCGGATCAAGCCGTCCGAGGTCTACAACCTGGGCGCCCAGAGCCACGTCAAGGTGAGCTTCGAGATGCCCGAGTTCACCGCGGAGACGGCGGCGATGGGCACGCTCCGGATGCTGGAGGCCGTGCGGACCGCAGACTGGCCGATCCGCTTCTACCAGGCCGGATCCTCCGAGATGTACGGCAAGGTGCTGGAGTCGCCCCAGCGGGAGACGACCCCGTTCAACCCGCGCAGCCCGTACGCGGTGTCCAAGCTGTTCGCGCACTTCGTGACGATCGACTACCGCGAGGCGTACGGGCTCCACGCGAGCAACGGCATCCTGTTCAACCACGAGTCGCCTCGGCGGGGCGGTACCTTCGTCACGCGCAAGGTCACCCGCGGCGTGGCGGCGATCCTCGCGGGCACGCAGGAGCACCTGTTCCTCGGCAACCTGGACGCCCTGCGTGACTGGGGCTACGCGAAGGAGTACGTCGAGGCGATGTGGCTGATGCTCCAGCAGCCGGAGCCGGACGATTTCGTCATCGCGACGGGCGAGATGCACTCGGTTCGCGAGCTGTGCGAGGTGGCCTTCGGCCTGGTGGGCCGGGACTGGGAGCGCTACGTGCGGGTTGACGAGCGTTACCTCCGGCCGACAGAGGTCGAGGAGCTCTGCGGGGACGCGTCCAAGGCGAAACGTGTCCTCGGGTGGGAGGCGCGGACAACGTTCCGCGACCTCGTGCGCCTGATGCTGGAGCACGACATGGCGGATGCGGGCATCGACAGGGGAGTGGCGAGCGGTGTCTGAATTCTGGCCCGGCCGCCGGGTGACGGTGACAGGTGGCGGTGGATTCCTCGGGCAGGCTGTCGTCCGGCGGCTCGAGGCGAGCGGCGCCGATCAGGTCTTCGTGCCCCGTTCGAAGGACTATGACCTCCGGACGAAGGACGGTATCGACCGCGCGCTTGCCGACGGGCGGCCGCAGCTGGTCATCCATCTCGCCGCTGTCGTGGGCGGGATCGGGGCCAATCGGCAGAACCCGGGCCGCTTCTTCTACGAGAACGCGATCATGGGCATCCAGCTCATGGAGCAGGCGCGACTCGCTGGCGTTGAGAAGTTCGTCACGATCGGGACG
>JAJYMP010000728.1 GCA_021786915.1 Chloroflexota bacterium | reverse complement strand
GCAGCCCTGATTGATCTCGTCAGGAGCCATCAGCCCGCGATGCGGTTCAGGCGCTCCGGTGCGCCTCGGCGGGCGCCATCGCCGTGTGACGATCGTAACGGTGGGGCGCCGGCTGGTCAACGTGAGCGCCATGGAGGGAACGGCACCGGACCTTCGGCCACACCGGCTGACGCGTCTAGGGCCGAGAGGCGTACGCCGCTGCCTCCGCCGATCGGTTACCTCTTGCTCTGCCCGAACGGATCGGCCACTCGGCCTCGTCGACCGCGTGCTGCCGGCTTCTGCCTGCCGCCGGCTACGCCCGCAGGCGCTCTTGCGCTAGTCGCCAGTCGGGCGTCCCGGCACAGCCTCCCGCCAGCGCAGGAGGATCCGGTCCACCTCGTCGCGGACAGCAGCCCGCGCGTCGTCACGCTCCAGACCGCCCATCAGGAGTCCGTCGTACCGTGTCCGATGGTGACGTACATGCGCCCGCATCGCGAGATCGATCGCCTCGGGAGATAGCGCCTTCGCGGCAGCGCTGCGCCCGACCCGGCCGCTGTAGCGCTCGCAGGCATGTTCCGCGATCGCGACCTCCGCACCCGCCGGGCAGCCCGGGTAGCGCTCGCGGATGGCGCGGGCGAAGTCGCGCACGTACGCTGCGTCGAGCCGATCGCGACGCTCCGTGGCGCGCAGGCGGCGAGCCTCGCGCTGGTCGGCGTCAGAGAGGCACTCCGCCTCGGCACGCTCGAGGGCCTCCTCCTCGACGAGCGTGCCCTGGCGTTCGTAGCGCCTGCGCGCCGTGCTCCAGCGGACCACCACCGCAGTGAGCTTCGAGTGCGCGGTCGCGCGTCGCGTCAACGCCATGTTGCCGGCCGGCAGGTAGACGAGATGGCCGAGATCGGCGCACTCCAGGCACCGCACGACCCGTCGCTCATCGAGGTGGATCAGGTTGCCGTGGAAGAGCTCCCTCCCGCACTCATCGCAGGCGCTCTCACGCCGGCGGATCGAGAAGACGACGATCCTGGGCGTCTGGCGCGTCTGGCGCGCCCGCGTGAGCGACCGCGTCACGGGCATGGCGGACACGCTACTACGAACGCCGACATCGGACCACGTGGCGCGACGCCCGTTGGGCTCACGGGGCAGGACGGGGACGAAGACGCGATCCGGGTGCGAGATCGCGAGGGTCTTCTGATCGACCATGTCGCAGGTCGGCGAGATGAGCAACCCGTATCCGAACGCGATCGGCCCGAGGACGTGCTTGCCCTGGCCGGTGCCATCGACGAGGGTCTCGGACGGCTGGTCGACGAATGGGATCGCGGCGAAGAGGTCTCCGGTGAAGAGGAGGCTCGACCAGTTGGGGACCCAGTACGCGTCGTCAGCCGGTCGGTACACGGCGTCCGCCAAGCCGTCCTCGCCTCCGCTGGTTGGCACCCCACAGGGACGAGCGGGGGAGGATCGGGCGCGTCCCCCGCTCGCCTGTGCCGAATCGACTAGAGATCGACGCTCGTGCCGCGACCCTTCGGCAGTTCCTCCTCGATGATCGGGGGAAAGCCGCTGAACAGCTGCGTGCGCAGCGTCTCGATGTCTTCGGCCCGGAACCGCCGAACGCCGCTCGGCAGCCGCACAGCACGGATCAGCCCGCGCTCTTCCCACCGCCGGAGCGTGTTTTCGTGGACGCCGAGCCCTCGCGCAGCTTCTCGAACCTGAAGGAGCGGTGTCATCTGACAACCTCGCTACGGGCGCCCGGTTTCCTCCCTTGTGTCGAGAGTGTCACGTTGGTAGAGCTGGTGTACATTGGGCAGCCGATCGTACGGGATGTTGCCGACGGTTCGTGTTGTGGGCCCGCCGCTGGCCACAGGGGCGCCACCCAGCCTGGGCATCTTGAGGCAGAGCTGAGTCTCGACATCGGAACTGCCGGCGGCCCTCCGCGTTGGCTCCCGGGCGATCCTGCGCATGTGGGTCGCGTAGCGCCTGCGGGGCCCCCGTGGCGGCGCCGCCAGGTCAGGCCCACGGGTCCTTCAGCCATTTCTCCTGCCCGCTGAGATCGATACGCAAGGGCAGTCGCGCCGGGACATCCAGGTCGGTCGCGGCGGCCTGACTCCGGTCGAGCCCTCGACCAAACTCAGCAACCGGTTCTCGAGATGACCACGCCGGAGTTCGTCGCGGCGTGGGCCAGCGCCCCGGGCAGGTCACCGGAGGCCGTGCTTGGCTGGACCGCGAGCCTCTCCGACGTCGACTGGGCCGCCGCCGACGCGTCGAGACGGGAGCGTTGGCCGGGCGATGCGCCGGTCGATCTCGAGGCGATCGCCGCAGCCTCGTTCCCGAAAGTCTTCGCCGGGGCGCCTGGAGACCGGCGATCACCCCGGGCCGGGCGTGCGTGGAGAGGGTGACTGTGATCACCCACGGTGACATGCCCGGGGGCGGCGGGGCGGCGGGGCGGGCCTCCACTCGTTCTGGCCGATCGAGCACACGCGTTGGGATGCTCACCCGCCGAGGCGGCCGTGCACGAGCCTGACGTCCAGGCGCGGCCTACACTCAGCAGATGAGCCTGTCGATACGACTGCTCGGTCGACCGGCCCTCAGGGGCGCCGACGGCGGGCGAACGATTGCCGGGCAGAAACCGTGGGCACTCCTCGCGTACCTGCTGCTCAGGCCCGAGGGGGCGACTCGCCGCGAGCTGGCCGAGCTGCTCTGGCCGGAGGCCGAGGACCCCCTCGCCGCGGCGCGCTGGACGATCCTCCAGGTCCGTCGGGCGATCGAGCCGGCGGCCACCCAGATCGG
>JAJYMP010000250.1 GCA_021786915.1 Chloroflexota bacterium | reverse complement strand
GAGCGAGGCGCCGGACGGCGGTCGCATTGGCACGTTCGCGCCCGGCGACGACCGAGCCGAGGCTCGCCGTGTCGTCGACGAGCTCCGGGTACACGTCCAGCCCGTGGAGCGCCGAGAGCGACCGCTCGATCGCGACCCAGCGCTCGGCCTCCTCGTTCGCGATCAGGACGGCCGACGGGTCGCCGTGCTGGAAGACCATGACCGGCGTCCCGGCCGCGGCATAGGCGACGGCCAGGCGGGCCTTGTCCCGGAGCTCGTGCATCGCCATCGTCCGGAGTTCGCCCGCGATCATGCCGCCTCCCCTCGACGCCAGCCTTCAGGGATGGGCGCCAGGACGGCGACCGCGTCGCTGTACCAGGTGATCAGCACGCCGCCCTCGCGGGCCTTCGCGAGGACCTTCGGAAAGTCACGCCAGAACTCGGTGACGCGGAAGGACTCGTAGGCGTCGTCCGCGCGGCGAGGCCGGAGCAGGGCGATCGGCACGCTGTACCGGATCACGACAAACGTCTCGCCCCGCGCTGCCCTGGAGACGCACTCGCCGACCCGGTGCCGAAGGTCCGCTTTCCTGACCTCTTCCATGCCGGTGACCATACCACCGACGAATGCGAGAATCAACCAGTATGTTGTGTAAGATGTTGTGTAGTTGACGCGGGCGCGAACGAACGATCGGGACCTTCTACATTGCGAGCCACTCCTCAACGAGCCCGCGGAGTCGAGTGATCGCCCCTCGGTGGTCCCAGATCCATGGCTCGACCTCGAAGTCCGCGATCCGCAGCGTCGGGGCATAACCGTGGAGGGGCGGGACGAGGTCCGCGAGTGCATCGCGGAACGCGCGCTGACGATGCCGGTCGCCATCCATCGGGAAGAGCGGTGGCTTCGGCCTCGCCCACCCGCCGCCGCCCTGTGCGCGGCGCCTTCGGCTCTCGGCGAGCCAGACGCGTTTAGGAAAGCCGAGCGCGACCTCCTTCGGGTATGCCTCGAGTGTGAGCGCTCGGTACTCGTTGAAGTGCTGCGATTCGTCCACCTCGACGAGCCGGAGCGGCGTGGCGCGCCCGCCGATAACGCCATCGACCTCGCGCCACTCGCGAATGGGCATCTCGTCCGGCAGTTCCATGCCGTCGGTGAGCCGCCCGTAGATGAGGCGAGTCGTTCGCCACCGCGTTTGGCATTCGGCGCGGCCTGGCCGGATCAGCCAGTCTGGCGTTGGCCCGGGATAGACCCGCCGTCCGAGTGCCCTTGCGAGCACATCGAGCACTTGGTATTGAAGGTCGCGTGCCATCGATCCTCCTTCCCTTCGAGCGACATGTGAGGATGCTCCTCTCTGGCAAGTCCGCAACGGGAGGACTCAGCGATGGCGACACGCGTGTCGCACGAGGCGCTCATCCTGGCGAAGCTGCACGACGCCTTCCTCGACCTGCCTGGCGTGAGCTACGCGAGCGGGATGGGGGCCGCGAACCGCTTTCCGGTCGAGGGTTGGCAACTCGTGGGCAGCCAGCAATTCCAGTTCGGCGATCTCCGGATCGAGACGCCGACGACGACGATTGTCGTCGAGGCCGAGAGCGCGGGCGGCGTCACAAATCTCGCCAAGTACTGGCCCTTCCTAGAGGGCCGGCCGCAGAAGCGCTTCGTGCTCGCCCATCTGTTCCAGGTGCTCTCGGCCAACGACTATGTCAGCCACATCCGGCTCTGGGAGTACCTGATCGAGAGGATGCGCGCCGATCTGGAGTCGCGCTGCGACGTACGCTGGCCCGAACAGTGGGAGGCGCGGGCGTTTCGGTACGGGCCCCAGGTCAAGACGACCGCGCAGATCGCAGCGTACCTTCGCAGGGCAGCCGGCTGATGGCCAACGGGTCGACAGGAGCCCGCCTCGCGATCGCGTGCGCCTCGTCCGTGAGCGCCACGGCGAGGGGCCGAGAGAGCCGCGGTCGGGCCGATCGTCCTCTGGGAGGACGTCAGCAGCACTCCGCGCGTGCCTTCAAGTGCTGACTCGACTAGAACGCGCACTCGTTGGCGCGTCCGCGAGATCCCCGTCGATCACCTCCGTCGGGATAGTCACCGCCAGCAGGTCTCGTGGCTCAAGTTTGAACAGACCGGCTCCGTACGCCCGGGCTCGCTCAAGCAGCGCGGTCTGGCCATCCGGGCTGTTGAGCCATGTCGTCAGGCGCACACTCAGGCCCTTCTTGCCGTCCAGATAGATGCCATACAGGGCATTCGAAGGTACGGCCCTGGCCTCGTTGAAGACCGCCCTCATTCGGCCCTTCCCCATCGGCGAGACGATCACATCGGGGGCTTCGATGTCCTCTACCAGATACCAGTGGTCCCGATGGCTTGGTAGATATCGGTCCTTGACGCCGGATGCCGCCGCGGCCTCCAACCAGGCAGCGACCTCCGGGTCGGCCAGGAGCGCAGGGTCGGCGAGGAGGACCAACCAAGAGCGCTCGCCAAGCACCGCTAGGTCATCGTGCGCCTCGAGAGTCAGTCGATCGCCAGCTAGATTCCTCAATCGCCGAACCGCGCGCACGGTCGCCTGCGCTGGGAGGCGCTCACGAGCCTCATTGGTCAGGAGAAAGAACTCGTTCGCGCCCGTGGCCACCCCTCGCCGGACTCTAGCAATCCGGTGAAGCGGTGTGCCCTCACTCGGCCGGTCGTGTCCCTAGAGTTGGTGTAACAGCGGACCTGGCCGGGCATGGAAACGGCCACCGCGTCATCCTCGCGTCGTTGGAACTGAGAAACCGACGACACGGAGAACACCACGATG
>JAJYMP010000318.1 GCA_021786915.1 Chloroflexota bacterium | reverse complement strand
CGCTCTATCGCGATCTGCGCGTGGCCGACCACCTCGACTTCGTGGTCCACTTCCGGGGTGCCCGCTTCGATCGGGCATGGGCGGCGAAGCGACTCGCCGACCTCCGGGTTCCGCTCGACGCGACAACGAGTTCGCTCTCCGGCGGCCAGGCCGCCCAGGTGGGACTCGCCATCGCGCTCGGCCTGCGCGCGGCGGTGCTCCTCCTCGACGAACCGCTCGCGAGCCTCGACCCCCTCGTCCGGCGCGAGTTCATCGAGGTGCTGTGCGCGAGGCCAACCTGCCGCGGCTGCCGGAGGTCATCTCGGCGAAGGCGGCGCACACCGCCATCTGGCGCTGCCGTGACTTCCGGGGCTCCACCCCGACTACCCGATGTCGCCCCGGGCGCGGGTCAAGGTCGAGGTCGGCTGTCCGGTCTGCCGCTCGATCCTGTCAGCGGCGAAGCGACGGCACAGGAAACCGTCCCGACGACCCGCGGCTGACCAGTCAGTGAGGCTTGTCACTCGCAGGGCTTGGACGGGTCGGGGATGAACGTCGGGCCACCACCATGAATGCCGCCCGACCAGAGATCCAGCCGCCCGCATGCGAGGTCCTCGCGGACCGCCCTGCCGGAGTCGTTCGAGATGTAGTCCTGCGCGGTCACCGTCATCGTGGCGAGGACGCGGCCATCAGGGGCGCGGGCTTCGACGACCCACGGTCGCGCGGGCAAGGCGGCGTGGATCGGGTCCTCCGTCGTTGAGGGCGGGATGATCGCGGCCCTCACGCCGTTGATCGTGATGGTGACCGGGATGGTCGTCCAGTTGGCAACGCTCACGTTCGGCAAGGGTGGGACGGACGCGCTGGCCGCCCCAACAGCGCTCCCCGGAGACGACGCGGAAGGCGGTGCCGAGACGACTCCGCCCGACCCGGGTGCACAGCCTCCGACGAGCAGCGCGAAGAGCAGGAGCGCACTGCCTCGGTTCATCGGCCTCCTCCGACCAGAAGACGCCCGCCGGCCGCAGCCGGTTCCCCCACTCGTCGGAGCCGTCAGGATGGGCTCGTTGCCCAAGGGGCGCAAGGGCTGGATGGGAGGGTCTCCTCGGCCAGGCTGCGGATCTGACGGACGTCGATTCGCTACCGCACTTGCCTCAGGTCGGACCGACTTGAGCTTGACAGTCGGCACATTACTACGAATACTTCGTAGTATGTTGACCCTGCCATCTCGAAGCGGACTCGAGCTCCTGGTCGCGCTGGACCAACTCGCCGACGCGCCGCTCGCGCCCCTGGCCGCCGCTGGTGATCTGCCGCTGACCTCGGCGCAGTCGGCGCTGGGACGCCTGCTCGCGCTCGGGCTGGTGGTGGAGGACGGAGCGCGGCGATATCGGGTAGCCAACGTCGAGGCTGCAGATCTGCTGGTCAGATACGCGCTCGGCTCGGCTGAGGCCCAGGCCATCGCCATGCGCGCCAATCCCGCGGTGCTCTTCGCAGGACGCGATCAGCGTCGCACCGTCGTCGCATTCGACAGCACCCGCCGGCCAGCGTCAACCGCTCGGCTCCGCCGGCGTCTTTCCGGCCGCGAGGACATCGAACTCGTCGATGTTTCGGGACTTGGCCCTGCAGCACGTGAAGCCTGGCGATCGCGTGCCGAGCAGGCCGAGGCGATCGTCGGCAGCCCGGCTCGCGCCTTTCCGCGACCGGCGCATGGCGGGGTCGGGCGGGGCCTCCCCCTGGGCGCCGCCAACAAGGCGCTCCGTCGCCCGAGTCGAAGGGCGCTGGAGGCGATCGCCAGAAGGTTCGGTCTTCGACGCCTGGTTCTGTTCGGGTCCGCTGTCCGTGATGACTTCGACGAGGAGTCGGACGTCGACCTGCTGGCTGAACCGCGCCGAGACGCACGCCTGTCGATCACGAGCCTGACGCGTCTGGAGAACGAGCTGTCCGAGCTCTTCGGCCGCCAGGCCGAAGTCGTCACCCCGGGCGGTCTTCGACCTGAGATCGCGCGGGATATCGCAGCCGAGGGCGTGGTGCTGTATGGATGACGCGACACTCGCTGCCCTGATCCGATTTGCCGATCGAGCAATCGAGTGGGCGACGGCAGAAGGCGCTTCCTGGATCGAGAACGAGCAGGTTCGCGCTGCGGTGGCCATGTACGTCGGCCAAGTCGGCGAGATCATCAACCGGGAGGTCACGCCGGACGAGCTCGCGGCCAATCCCGACTTCTTCGGCGCTCTCGGCGGATTCCGCAACCGCATCTACCACCATTACTACCGCGACTTCCGCCTCGATGTCCTTCGCGACACCGTCGATGTCGAGCTTCCCGCCAAGCTCGCCCTCTGGAAGGCCCGCCAGTCTGATACGCCGTAGCCCCGAACGGCAGCCTGGCTGTCCTTCTGCCCAACCCGTTGCGCAAGCTTCCGTCCCGATCAGCCCCTACCCCCGAAAGCATCCATAGCGGTCACTTGGCCGACGGCGACGCGTTCGAGCTGTCGACAACCACGTGAGCCACGGTCTCGGTTCCCCGGATTCGAGGAGGGCAGGGATGGGACGCCCGGCGCCAGCGATCGGGCTGGCCAGACTCCCTTGTGTGGCCGATCTCGTCGCCGCCGCCGCGCTGACCGTCGCGGCCTGCCAGGGACCGGTGGCGCCGGCCAATGGGGTGGTCGAGGTGGCCAACCTGCTCGCACTACGCGCGCGCCTTCGCGCCCGGCACCCAGCGGCTGACGATCAGCTCCGCCGCCACCTCGAAGAGCGTCACGCTCGACGCGCCGTCATCGGGCCAGAGGGTCCTC
>JAJYMP010000351.1 GCA_021786915.1 Chloroflexota bacterium | reverse complement strand
CATCGGGCATGGCCGTCACCACGCCCACCAGCTCGAAAGTTCCCGCCTCACGATCGCGATGGCGGCTGGGTGTCCGCCGCCACGACGACCTTCCCGGCGGTGGGGCAGCGAGGGCCAACCCCGTCCCAAGGAACGCGAGGACGAGGAGGGCGAGGCTCGTCTCGCCCAGCGCCTGGGACGTTGCCATGGCCACCGCGTGGTGGACGACCGCCGGCAGGCTCGCCACGACAGCGCTCGACCCGCCGCTTGCGCTTGCCACGAGACCGCCTCTCACTGGCACTCCGATCCGCCGAGCGCCGACCCAATGTCAGTGCGCTCGCGCACCTGGAACAGGGTCAGGAAGACGCCGATGGCCACCGAGCCGGCCTAGCGCTGGGTGACGTCGTAGAGCGTGCTGAAAGGCCGCCGCGGAGTCCTGGGCTCGGGCTCGCCCCTCCCTTCACTCACCCACGAGCCCGGCCCGCGCCAGCGCGTCGGCCGCGTGGGCTCGTTGTACCGAGCCTGGAGCCCACCCTGAACGTTCTATGGGGGCCTCCGGCAACCAGTACCCTAGATCGACCGTGGACTCATTGGCGAATGCCCGCAGCTCGACGGGCGCGTGGGACGTGGACGGGGCGCCACGGCGAGCGCCGGTCCCGCTCGTCCGGACGAAGCTCGCGATGCCGGCGTCGGGCTCCGGCTATAGCGAGCGCGTTCGGCTCGGTGCGCTTCTCGATTGGGCGCTCGACGACAGCGTCCGCCTGACCCTGCTGTCCGCGCCGCCGGGGTACGGCAAGACGACGGTACTCGCAGGCTGGCTTCGGTCGCGTGGCCTCTCGTGCGCCTGGCTCTCCCTCGATACCGCCGACAACGACCTCGCCCGGTTCGCCCGGTACCTCGGCGCGGCGATGCGGACGGTGCGGCCGGCGACCGGCGATGTGGTGGCGGACCTGTTCGGCCCCGGGGTGGCTCCGGACCCCGAGCTCGTCGGGGCAACGCTCCTCGATGAGATGGCGGCGAGCGACGACCCCTTCGCGCTGGTGCTCGACGACTACCAGGTGATCACGGCGGAGCCGATCCATCGGCTGGTTCGCGTCCTGATCGAGCGCGGACCGCCCTTCGTCCGACTGGTCCTGCTGACCCGAGCGGACCCGCCGATCCCGCTCGCCCGCCTGCGGGCTCACGGCCGCCTCGTCGAGTTGCGGGCCGCGGACCTGCGCTGTACCGACGAGGAGGCCGCCCGGTACCTCGCCGGGGCGGGGGTCGCGCTCGCGACTTCGACGGTCGAGCGGCTCGTCGAGCGGACCGAGGGCTGGATCGCCGGCCTCCAGCTGGCGGCGATCTCGCTGCGCGACCGTCCCGACCCTGAGTCCGTGGTCGCGGCCTTCGGGGGCAGCCAGAGATTCGTCTTCGACTACCTCGCCGACGAGGTCCTCGGCGGGGTCGACGCGGAGCTCCGGGCGTTCCTCGTCCAGACCTCGATCGCGGATCGGTTTACCGTCGGGCTGTGCCGCGAGCTCACGGGCCGCGACGACGCGGGCTCGCTGCTCCAGCGCGCGGAGCGCGCCAACCTGTTCCTCGTGCCGCTCGATGCCGAGCGGCGCTGGTACCGCTACCACGGCTTGTTCGCCGACTACCTGCGCTCGCAGCTCGGCGACGACGAGCGGCGCCGGCTCCACGAGCGCGCCGCGGAGTGGTTCGAGCGCGCCGGCCTCGCGTCGGAGGCGATCGACAGCGCCCTTGCCGCCGGCACGGCCGACCGCGCCGTCCGGCTCGTCGAGCGCGCGGCGCGGCCGGCCTTCGAGGGCGGCGAGCTGGCCACCCTGCTGGGCTGGCTCGAGGCGCTGCCCCCGGACCACGTCGCGACGCGCCCGGAGCTCGTCTCCCTGCAGGCGTGGGCGATGTTCGAGACGGGTCAGGTCGGGGCCGCACTCGCGAGCGCGGGGCACCACCTTGCCTCAGCCGGGATCCGCGGGCCGGCCGAGGGGCGGCTGCTCATCCTGCAGGCGATGATGGCCACGGTCACCGGCCCGGACGCGGAGGAGCTGGCGTCCGCCGGGCTCGGGCTCGTGGGCGACGACGCGCTGTTCCGCTCGTTCGGGCTCCTGGCCGCGGGGCTCGCTAGGCTCGCGCGCGGGGAGTACGCACCGGCGGTCGACGTGCTGCGGGCCGGATTCGAGACCGCGCTCCGTGCCGGCGACCCCATGGCGGTCCTGCCCGCGGTCAACCCGCTCGGCCACGCCCTTGCGATGGTCGGCCGTCGCCCGGAGGCCGAGGCGATGTGCCGGTCGGTGCTCGCCCAGCAGGCCGACGCGCACGGCAGGCCGCGGCCGATCGCCTGGCCGGCGCGGGTGGTGCTCGGGATCGTGCGCTACGAGGCCAACGACCTCGTCGAGGCCCGGCGCGAGCTCGAGGCAGGATTCGAGGCGGCCCGGCAGATGGGCGTCGGGCGTCCGGTGCTCGGATGGGCGATCCAGTACCTGGCGTTCGTCCGCCTGGGCTGCGGCGAGCCTGACGCGGCGCTCGAGGCGCTCCGAACGAGTCCGCGCGATCTCCGGACGACGGGGATGGCGCTCCCCGGGCTCACCGGCGAGCTCGAGGCCCGGATTCTCCTGCAGCAGAGCGATGTCGCGGGCGCCGGGCAGTGGGCAGACCGGGCGATCCCGGAGGCTCCGCCAGGCTCGCCCCTCGTCGAGATCCTGCGCCGCTCGATGGACGTCACCATCGCGAGGGTTCGCCTGGCCCAGGGCAGGCGAGACGAGGCGGCCCAGCTCCTGGCAGAT
>JAJYMP010000505.1 GCA_021786915.1 Chloroflexota bacterium | reverse complement strand
ATCCCAAGACGGTCGACAACACCGATGCGAAGTAGTACGTGTTCACGTGTTCCCGGTCTAGAAGGTAGTCATCGGTCACGATAACGTACTTGGACTTCCAAGCGCGCCAAAGACTCGTCCACTCCTCGTGCTCCACTGTTTCACCGTCTAGACACGCGAGGAGTTCGGCCATGAAGGTTCCCACATCGAGCGGTATCGTCAGATCCGCATGGACATGCGGTCTTGCCATCTCCTCTCGATCGATGTTCACGATGATCTTCGAGGCTCGCGGAGCAAACCCCTCGGTGTCGAAGCCGATTGCGGCCACGGACAGCCCTGTGGCTAAGCAGAGCAGCAGGTCGGCGTTCTGAAGTGTGAAGTTGGCGCGGCGCTGGCCAGTTGGGCCGAAACGACCCGCGAAGTACGGATGATCCTCGCTGAGGAGGTCCATTCCGCCAATCGTCGTGACGACAGGCAGTCGCAAGCGTCGAACAAGATCGCCGAACTGCTTCTCCGCGCGCGCGAGGTGTAGTCCGTTGCCGGCGACGATGACGGGTCGCCTCGCAGCTCGCAGGCGCCCGATGACGTTCTGAATGAGATCGGCGTCGACCGGAGCGGTTTGGTGCGGGTCAGTCGTGGGAACCAGCGACGGCGCGTTGGCTAGATCGGGCCCTTGGACATCCAACGGAAGGCTGATCCAGACGGGGCCTGGCCGTCCGCTTGTTGCGGCCTTCCAAGCTGCTTCCAAGGTCGCGGGTACGTCCGCCGCCGCTTGAACCTCGACGGCCATCTTCGTGACTGGCGTCGCCATCGCGACGATGTCGATCTCCTGCGGTCCGAACTGCCTCCAACGCGAGTAGTCTGCGATCAGGTCTCGTCGGACTTGCCCGGACAGCACGAGCACGGGGATCGAGTCGACCCAAGCGCCCGCTATTGCCGAGAGAGCGTTTGTCGCGCCCGGGCCGGAGGTTACAAGGCACACGCCCGGCGTCCCGGAAATGCGCGCGTATCCCTCAGCCGCAATGGCAGACGCCTGTTCGTGGTAGTTGCACCAATACCGCGGTATTCCAGCGCGACCGAGGGCATCCACGAGATACATAATCCCGCCGCCACTGACCATGAACACATCCTCTACCCCGTGATCCGCGAGAAAGCGGACAACGTATTCGAATACGTTCACCGAAGTGCCTCTTGCACGATACTTCCCGAGGCCAGTCGCTGCCAGTCGAGCGTTCGCTGCAACGCGGTGCGCAGCGTAATGCTAAGTTCGAGTCCCAGCTCGGTCCGAGCGCGAGCAATGTCCGGGATGTAAACGCTTCCTGCGCCCACTCTATTAGCGTCGCCGACGACTCGGACCCGAACGCCGGCCACCAAGCCCGCAACGAGGCGGGCGAGATCGGCAATCGACACCACTTCGTCGGAGCCGACATTGTAGGCACGGCCAGATGAGCCAGCAAGAGCGATTGCCCACAGCCATTGAGCCATATCGGCGGCATACATGTACGTGCGCCGTGGAGTGCCGTCGCCCTGCACGACGATCTCGCGCCCCCCGAGCGCCGCCTGAATGAAATTCCCGATGGCGAAGCCAGAGTCAAGGGGAAGGTAGGGGCCCACAAGCGCAAAACAGCGCGCGAGTGTCGCGGTGAAGCCGACGCGTGCGGCCCGAGCGGAAGCCAGCATCTCCGCGCATCGCTTCGCTTCCCCGTAGGCACTCGACCTGGCCGTCGGTGCGGGACCGTAAGGGTCATCCTCGCGTAACCCCTGACTCAAACCCACGGGGCTACCGTAGATAGCACCAGAGCTGACGAGGAGGAACGATTCAGCGCCGGAGCGCTCAGCGAGATCCAGAACGCGCCGCGTCCCCTCGACGATCACCTCGAAGTACTCTTCAGGCTCTGGATCGGTCAGCGCGGTGTTGGTCTCAGCCGCCAGGTGGAGCACGCGGTCGAACCGGCCCAACGGGAACGGGAACGTCCTGACATCGCCTTGCACCAGCTCAACAGCTGGGGCCTGGGCCAGATGCGGGTGGCGGCGCCCAAAGGATTCCGGATCCCTACTAAGGAGGACGACCCGGGTTCCCAAGTCGTACGTCTCATCTGCCCAGAGCAGGCTCTCAAGCATCCAGCGCCCGACAAAGCCCGTTCCGCCGGTCAGGAAGATCCGGGAACCTCGGAGCGCGTCCCACCGATGCCCGATGCGCTCCGCGATCGAGTCCAAGTCGCTCGGGAACAGACGGCCGTCGGCAGCCGCGCGCTGGTCGCTACTCCCAGGCATCGACGTGCACCGCTGCCGGGGCCACCCCACGGGCCACCAGCTGGTCAGTGAGGACCGCGAGCATCGCCGGCGGCCCGCTGAGGTAGAAGGCCGGATCGCGGAGTCCGGAGATCAGGGGCCACGCGCGCCCCACCTGGAGCCGACCGTCGGTCTCCTCGCACACGAACCGGACGTCCAGGGTCGGCGCGGATCGGGCGGAGGATTCCACGAGCTGGCGGTACACGAAGAGATCCGGAGTCCGGGCGCCGTAGAACAGGAGGACGCGCTGCGCGTCGTGGGGAGTGAGCGACTGTAGGAACGCCGTGAACGCGGTGATGCCGGTCCCGCCGGCGAACAGCACGGCGTCGCGCGTCCGGTCGACCTCGAACTCACCGTACGGGAGCTTCACCCAGGCGTCACGGCCCGGGGCCAGCTCGCGCTCCATCCGCGTCGTGAACGCGCCCTTCACGGCGTACGTGATCGCGAGCCGGTCACGCTCAGAGGGCGAACTGGCGATCGAGAAGACGCGCGACTCGGGCC
>JAJYMP010000344.1 GCA_021786915.1 Chloroflexota bacterium | reverse complement strand
TTGAGGGCCGGGGCGACCGCGGTGGCGTCGTCGGCCGAGATGATGATCGCGCCCACGCCCTGCGTGGTGGCCGTCTGGATGAACGGCACCTGCTGGGTGGCGTCGGCGGCGCTGGGGCCGACCTGGGTGACCGTCCCGCCGAGGTCCGCAGCGGCCTTCTGGGCGCCCTTGAAGGCGACGTCGAAGTACGGGTTGTTGATCTGCTTGGGGATCACGACGGCCGTGACGCCCCCGGAGGCGGCCTGGGACGCGGGGGCGGATGCCGGCTGCGATGCCGGGACGGAGGCGGCGGGCGCCTGCGAGGCCGGCGCCGCCTGGGACGCCGGGGCGGAGCTGGGTGTGGACGAGCTGCAGGCCGACAGCACGATGGCTGTCGTCGCAAGCCCGACAACGAATCTTCGGACCGAAGTTCCGGTCATGTGTCTACGTGTCCTCCTCACGAGCTAGACGTTGACCTCGCCGGCAGCCATCGAGCCGGCCGGCGGACGCCGACCCCTTCGAGCCCGATCGAGCGCTGCCTTGGCTTGGCGAGCGAGTTGGGGAACGATGACCGAGAAGACCAGGAGCAGGCCCACGGCGATGCCCTGGTACTCGCTCGAGACACCGGCGAGCCGCAGCACGTTCTGCAGCACGGCGAGCACGAAGACGGCCAGCACGACCCCCGGGATCGAGCCCTTGCCGCCGTTGATGTCGACCCCGCCCAGCAGCACGACGGTGACCACGGTCAGGGTCATGCCCGTCCCGTTGTCGTTGCGTGCCGACGAGAAGCGGGCGGCCAGGATGATCCCGGCCAGCGCGGCCACGACGCCGCTCAGGATGAACAGCCAGTTGCGGAGCGAGGCCACCGGGACGCCCGAGTAGCGCGCCGCGTCCTTGCTCTTGCCGATGGCGAAGACCTGCCGCCCCAGCCACGTGCCGTGGGTGACGAGCCAGAAGACGACCGCGAGCACCGCGAACACGACCAGCGTGTACGGGATGGGCGACCCGGCGATGGTCCCGAACCCGAACTCGGTGAACCAGTCGGGCCACACGCTGATGACCGTCGGGCCGAGGATCACGTTCGCGAGGCCCCGGAACAGCGCGAGGGTGCCCAGCGTGACGACCAGGGCCGGCAGCCCGGCCCGGCTCACCAGGAGCCCGTTGAGCCAGCCGCCGAGGCCCCCGACGATCAGGACGACCGGGATCGCCAGCGGCAGCGGGAGGCCCGCCAGCATGAGGGTGCCCAGGACCGCCCCGGCGAGGCCGACCATCGACTCGACCGAGAGGTCGATGTCGCCGGTGATGATGATCAGGGTCATGGGCAGGGCCATGATCGCGACCTCCATCACCGAGCTCGTGAGGTTCGCGAAGTTGTTGGCGGACAGGAAGAACTTGGACATCTGCGTGCCCGCGACGAGGAGGCCGACGAGCAGGATGACGAGCAGCGTCTCCCAGCGCGCGAGCGAGGCGAGCGGCAGGCGGCGGCTGGGCACGGCGGGCGCCGTCATCGCGCGGCCTCCCGGGCGGCCTGGCCCTTGTTCCGCCGGCTGAGGAGCGCGTCCGCGCTGACGGCCACCAGGATCACGGCGCCGTAGATCGCCTGGAGCAGCTCCTGCGGCAGCTGGAGCACCAGCAGCGCGTTGTTGATCAGGGCGAGGAACAGCGCGCCGAGCGCCGCGCCCACCACGGTGCCCGCGCCGCCGGCGATGGACACGCCGCCGACCACCACCGCCGCCACGATCTGGAGCACGACGCCGCTCGCAGATGTCGCGTAGATCGTCCCGAAGTAGATCCCCCACATCACGCCGGCGATCCCGCCCAGCAGGCCCGCGATGGAGAACACCGCGAACGTCACGAGGCGCGAGCGGATGCCCAGGATCGCCGCCGCCTCGGCGTTGCTCCCCACCGCGTAGACCTGGCGCCCGAAGCGGGTCTTCCAGAGCATCAGTCCCACGACCGCCACGATCACGATCGCCACGATCACGAACACAGGCACGCCGAGCACGGTGTCGGTGGCGAGGTTCGCGTAGCCTGCTGGGAGGTCGCTGAGGTTGACCTCCTTGCCGCCGGCGATGATGAACACCAGCCCCCGGAAGATGCTCAGCGTGCCGAGGGTGACCACGATCGAGGGGATGCGGAAGACCGTGATCACGGCGCCGTTGACCATGCCCAGGAGCAGGCCCACGCCGATCCCGAGCAGCCACGCCGCCGGCACCGGCAGGTCGCCCTGGCGCAGGGTCACGCCCACCAGGAACGCGACCAGGCCGATCGTCGACTCGATCGAGAGGTCGATGTTCTTGGTCATCACGACCATCGCCTCGCCGATCCCCGCGATCGCGAAGATGGCCGCCATCGCGGTGACCTGGTCGAGGTTCGAGATCGAGAGGAACTGCGGTGCGCCGAGCGAGACGATCGCGCACATGAGGACGATCAGCGCGACCAGGGTCAGCTCGCGCGAGCGCCCCAGCGCGCCGGTGACGCGCCCGAGGACGCCCGGCTCGCCCTGCGTCTTGGGCATCGCGCTAGCCGCCATGCCCGGCCCCGGCGGCTGCCGCCACGGCCTGCCCGGTGGCGGCGAACATGACCCGCTCCTCCGACGCGTCGGAGCGGGCGATCTCGGCGGCGACGCGGCCCTCGTGGAGCACCAGGATCCGATCGCTCATCGCGAGGACCTCGGGCAGGTCGGACGAGATCATGACGATCGCGAGGCCCGTCGCGGCGAGCTCGGACACGATGCGGTGCACCTCCACCTTGGCGCCGATGTCCACCCCTCGCGTCGGCTCGTCGAGGATGAGCACCCGGGGCTTGGTGGCCAGCCACTTGGCGATGACCACCTTCTGCTGGTTGCCGCCCGACAGCGCGGAGACCGCCTGGCCGACCCCGGTCGCCCGCACGCGCAGGCGCTCCGAGAAGCTCCTCGCCACCTCGTCCTCCACCCGCGACCGGAGGAGGAGGCGCGGGAAGAGGCGAGGCAGGATCGGCAGGGTGATGTTGTTGGCGATCGAGAAGTCGAGGATCAGGCCGTCCTGGTGGCGGTCCTCAGGCACGTAGGCGATGCCGGCGCGGAGGGCCTCGGACGGCGAGCGGAAGTTCACCGGCCTGCCGTCGAGCAGGACCTCGCCGGCCGTCCTCGGCTCGATCCCGAACAGGACCCGGGCGATCTCGGTCCGACCGGCGCCGACCAGGCCCGCGAGGCCCAGGATCTCGCCAGCGCGGACCGTGAACGACACGTCACGGAAGCCGGCCGCGTCCGAGAGGCCGCGCACCTCGAGCAGCGGCGCGCCGAGGGCGCTCGCCTCCTTGGGGAACAGCGACACCTCGCGGCCCACCATGTGGCGGACGAGCGAGGCGGTGGTCAGTTCAGAGGTCGGCGCGGTGATGACGTGGCGCCCGTCGCGGAAGACCGTGGCGCGGTCGCACAGGGCGAACACATCGTCGAGCCGGTGGCTGACGAACAGCACCCCGACGCCGCGCTCCTTGGTGCGCCGCACGATCGTGAACAGGCGCTCGACCTCGTGGGTCGACAGCGAGGCCGTGGGCTCGTCGAGGATCAGCACGCGCGCGTCGAGCGAGAGCGCCTTGGCGATCTCGATCAGCTGCTGGTCCGCCATGGAGAGCCCCCGGACCGGCGCCGACACGTCCATCTTGACGTCGAGCTGCTCGAACAGCTCCGCCGCCCGACGGCGCATCTCCTTCCAGGCGATGGTGCGGAGTCGGTCCGTCGGGGGCGCGATGAGGAAGATGTTCTCGGCGACCGAGAGGTCCGGGAACAGCCGCGGCTCCTGGTGGACCACCGCGATGCGCATGGCGCGGGCCGCGGCCGGGCTGGGGATGGTGATGCGCTCGCCGTCGAGCCGGATCTCCCCGGCGTCGGGCTGGTGGACGCCGGCGATCGTCTTGACTAGGGTGCTCTTGCCGGCCCCGTTCTCCCCCACCAGGGCGTGGATCTCGCCGGGGAGCAGTTCCAGGGTGACGTCGCTGAGGGCGGCGGTGGCCGCGAAGCGCTTCGAGATGCCGGTGAGCGCGAGGCGCGGCGTCATCGAGCAGCCTCGACGGGTGCGGCCCGATGGGACGTTGTGCGGCGCGCAACAAGGGCCATCCCAGCGCCAGCAGCCAAGTCCACGAGCCAGCCACCTCCCAGCGCAGGTTGAAGCGCTTCAATCCAATCATGATTGGTTGCGGACCTCGGCGTCAAGGGGCAACTTTGGGCACCGTCCCGCAACCCCGCGCTGGCTGGCGTGTCCGGTGGCCTCGCTGCCCGGATTCATGCTCAGCTTCGCCCGGCGACGGCCGCTCCTAGCCCCGGTCTGCGTGAAGGCGACCCGTGATCGCATCGGTCCCTCCTCGCGGGGTGCCTATCCCGCACGCTGTGTGAAGCGGTTCATTTCGCGCGTATGATCTCCTCAGGCGCACCCCCATCCACCCAGAATTGCGAGGTGGAGTGTTGGGGCCGGGAGCAGGAGGGGCAGCTCGCATGACCAGCGAGGCCAGGCCGACGCGGGGTCCGCTCCTGCGCGACGTCGCGCAGCGGGCCGGGGTCGCGACGGGCACCGTCTCGAACGTCCTGCACAACCCGGCCAAGGTCGCGCCCGAGACCCTCGCCAGGGTGCAGGCAGTCATCGCGGAGCTCGGCTACGTCCCCAACGCGGCGGCGAGGCAGCTCAGCCGCGGCCGGAGCGGCTCCGTCGGCCTGCTCGTGCTCGACGCGCGCAACCCGTTCTTCAACGACCTCGCCGCCGGGGTCGAAGAGGCCGCAGGCAGCATGGACCTCGCCGTGCTGCTCGCGACGAGTGCCGAGCGCGCCGATCGTGAGCGCCTGTACCTGGACCGCTTCGAGCAGAGTCGCGTGGACGGCCTCCTGGTCACGCCGGTCGGCGGCTCCGTCAAGCAGCTCAAGGCGATCCGCGACCGCGGCACGCCCATCGTCCTGCTCGATCGGCTCGCCACCACGCCAGGGTTCAGCTCGGTCGCCGTCGACGACATCGAGGGCGGTCGCCTCGCTGGCCAGCACCTCGTCGACGTCGGCTGCCGCCGGATCGCCTTCGTCGGCGGGCCGGTCACGCTCGAGCAGGTGCGGAACCGCCTCGTGGGCGCCGGCCGTGCGGCCGAGACGGCGGGCGTGGCGCTGTCACACCTCGCCACGACGCGGATGACGGCCGAGGAGGGCCGGCGGGTCGGATCCGAGATCGCGGCGATGCCCCGCCGGGAGCGGCCCGACGGCATCTTCGCCGCCAACGACCTGCTCGCGCTCGCGATCCTCCAGGCCCTGACGCTGGCAGGGATCCGCGTACCCGACGAGGTCGCCGTCATCGGCTACGACGACATCGCGTTCGCGGCCCTCGCGGGGGTCCCGCTCTCGTCGATCCGCCAGCCCAGCTACCAGATGGGCCGCCGCGCAATGGAGCTGCTCGCCGTGACGATGCAGGCCGGGGCCGACAGCCGGCCGGCATCGCAGCAGGTCGTCTTCATGCCCGAGCTCGCCGCCCGGGCGTCCACGCTCCGCACAGGCGCTCCGGACTAGCGTCTGCGGGCGTTCGGCGTTGCCACGGGGGCCGCCTGGGCAGCGCGGATCGTCCTCGTCTCGGGCTGGGACTCGGAAGGCGCCCTCCTGGATATCGCCCGCGCCAATCGCCTCCCACGCCGGACGGGACCGATCGCCGAGGTCATCGCGCTCGGCGCAACCGAGCGGCTGGGAGCTCCTGGACCAGGTGGTGAGCACGTCCGAGCCGGCCGATGCAACCGTCCTGTGCCTCATTCGCGCACCCGTCCCGCGTTGCGAGCTGGAGACCGTGCTCGCGCAGCTGGCGGCTGCCCGGGTCGGGGTTCCGCGCGGCGGGACGTCGCGGTCTCCAAGGTGGCGACCAGGCAGACCGGGGAGGCGACCGAACTGCTGGTGCTGGCTGCGTTTCGCGACGCTTCGGCCGTCACCGACGTGCTCGACCGGGTGGCGAACTGGTGGGAGGCGCGATCACGACGGCCACGACGATCAGCGCCGCGACGATGAACCCCGCCGCGACCCCGAAGGTGCTCGACGCACCGAGGATGAACACCGCGGCGGTCGAGTCGCCCACGGAGGCAGCACCGCGGGTCGCCGTCCGGCGAACCGTCGCCCACCTGATAGGCCGGGAGGAAGTCGGGAGGCACGGATGCCTCGAACTGGCGCAGCAGCGCTGATACCGGCAATGATTTCGCCCGTGACGAGATGCACGCTCCGAGGGCAATCGAGGAGGTGGCGCCCCGACCGCCCCACGACCGGCGAGCAGGCCCACGACAACTGGCCGCGGCTGGTGCTGCTCCGCCATGGCGTGACCACGGCGCCGGCGGGCGTGTACCTCGGCTCTCGCACCGATCCCGGGCTCAGCGCCCGAGGCGAACAGCAGGCACGTACGGCCCGGGCGGCGCTTGAGCGGCTCGCCCTGTCCGCGGTCGTGACGTCGCCGCTCCGCCGGGCGGCCGAGACCGCGGCGCTGGCCGTCCCGCCGATGGTCGTGGCCGCCCAGAGGGTGGATGAGCGCTTCCGCGAACAGGACCTGGGCGACTACAGCGGTCTGCGCTGGGACCAGATCAAGGACCTCGGGCGCGATGCGGCGCGGGCGTGGAGGGATCAGGGTGCGACACCTCCGGGCGGCGAACCTGCCGGGCTGATGTGGCATCGCGCGGTCGCGGCGGCACTGGAGCTGACCTCGGAGGTCGACGGCGGCGCGAACCTGCTGATCGTGAGCCACAGCGGTCCGATCCGGGCGCTGCTCGCGAGCGCGAGGGGGCTCCGGCCGTGCGACGTGCGGCGGATCCGGGTTCCCCACGGCAGCCTGCGGTCGATCCGGGTGACGCCGTCGGTCCGGGCGCGCTGGCTGGAGGTCGTCGCCACGCGCTGACCCGCCCGGATCGGACATGGAGCCGCGCCGGGGCGCCACGACCGGCGGCACCCCCCCCGTTCCGCGGCGCTAAGAACCTTCTCATCGCGGGCTCATCGGGCGGTCCCCCTCGTCGGCGACGCTCCTGCCGTGCCGCCGGATCTCCGGCGTGATGGCCACCAGTTCGGATGGCGACACCAACGGCGTCCCCCGGTGGGCGGGCGGATGCGAGGAGGAACATTCATGTCGGCGGTCCGCGTCCCCACCGCGTTCGATTCGCTGGATGGCGCCTTTGGCGATGTCGATGCTGAGCCTCGACTCCGGCGCCTCCTGCTCTATTCCCACGACACGTACGGCCTGGGCCACCTTCGACGCAACCTGGCCATCGCGACGCACCTGCTGCGCAACACCCGGCAGCTGCAGATCGTGCTCGTCAGCGGCTCACCGGTGGCTGCACGCTTCCCCATGCCGCGAGGCCTCTCCCTGGTGACGCTGCCGTCGGTGGTCAAGGTGGCGCCCGAGGAGTACGTGGCGCGCGACCGCCAGATCAGCTTCGGCGTCGTGAGCCGTGCGCGGGCGGCCATCATCGCCGACGTGGCGCGGCGCTTCCAGCCCGACGCCGTGCTTGTCGATCACGCGCCCCAGGGCATGAAGGGCGAGTTGCTCCCGACGTTCGATGCCCTTCGCCGGCACGTTCCGGAGGCGCGCATCGTCCTGGGACTGCGCGACATCCTGGACGATCCGGCCAGCGTTCGGAGGACGTGGGAGGATCAGGGGGTGCTCGACACGCTCGAGCACGTCTATCACCGCGTGCTCGTCTACGGATCGAGAGACATCCTGGACGTGGCGACAGCGTACGGCATCCCGAACCGCCTGCGCTCGCGGGTCTCCTACTGCGGGTACGTCTCGCGGCACGGCGATCCGCTGCCCCATGCGGTCCCGGCAGGGATTGCCGACCTGCCCGTCGGGCCCTACGTGCTGGGCACGGCCGGCGGCGGCGAGGACGGTATCCCGGTCCTGCAGGCAACCTTGCGGGCGGCCGCGAGGCTGGGGATCCAGGGGCTCCTTGTCACGGGCCCGCTCATGCGGCCGTCCATCCGCGAGGAGCTCGTGGCCGAGGCGGCGACCGTCGACGGCGTGCGCGTAGCCGAGTTCATCCCGGACCTCGAGCGGGTCATGGCGGGAGCTGCGGCGATCGTCACGATGGGCGGCTACAACACCCTGTGCGAAGCGGTTGCGAGCGGTGTGCCGACGGTCGTGATCCCGCGGACGTGGCCACGTCGCGAGCAGGCGATCCGCGCCGGGCTCTTCGCCGAGCGCGGCCTGGTGCGCGTCGTGGAGCCCGGCGATGACCTGGACGAGCGCCTGACCGCGCCCCTCCGGGCAGCACTGGCAGACGGCCCGCGGGGCATCGTCGGGATTGACCTCGACGGGGCGCGGCGCGTGCGCGACGCGCTGCTGGACGAGGTTGGGCGCCCCGCCTTGGAGCCGGCCGTCATCCACGGGCTGCCGCGGCTCCGCCCGACCGGGCTGCCTCGGCTGATGCCGGCATGAGCGGCACCGTGGGGTACCTGACCAAGCGTTTCCCGCGCCTTTCGGAGACGTTCATCCTCGACGAGATCCTGGGACTCGAGGAGTGCGGCGTTTCGCTCCGCCTGTACGCGCTGGCCCATCCGGGCGAGGCGGTCGTGCAGCCGGACGTGGCCCGGGTCGCAAGCCCGCTCGTGTACCTCCATCCGCCCGGTGGCTGGCGTCAGGGGGCGGCAACCGCCCGCGCGACCGTCACCGCCCACTGCCGGCTGCTGGCCCGCTCGCCCCGCCGCTACCTCGGGGTCCTGGGATATCTCGCCTGGAAGCGCCACCATCTCTCATCGTTGCGTCACTTCGCCGAGGCAGGGCGGCTCGCGCTGCTCCTCGAGGCGGAGGACGCCCGGCACCTTCACGCGGCGTTCGCCCATGGCCCGGCATCGGTGGCTCACTTCGTCCACCTCCTCACTGGCCTGCCCTTCAGCTTCTCTGCTCACGCGAAGGACCTGTACCTCTCGGCACCCGACCTGCTGGGTCGCAAGGTGGCTGCGGCGGAGTTCGTCCTCGTCTGCTCCGAGTCGGCGGCGGCGGCCCTCCGCGCGTTGCCCGGTGCCGGTGGCGCCAAGATCGTGCTCGCCTACCACGGCGTCGACACCTCTCGCTTCCGCCCTCCGGTCGGCCGGTGGGGCGCCTCGGTCATCGGTGATCCCGGCGCGTCGCCGCTCCGACTCCTGGCGGTGGGCAGGCTCGTTGAGAAGAAGGGCTACCCGATCCTCCTCGAGGCCCTGGCGCAGGCCCGTGCCGCCGGTCATCGGGTCGAGCTCGACGTGATCGGCGTCGGTCCACAGCTGCGGGCACTTGATGCCCGCACGAGGGCTCTCGGGCTGTCCGGGAGCGTGCGGTTTCTCGGCGCGCGCACCCACCAGGAAGTCGCGGCGGCCTACCTCCAGGCGGACGCGTTCGTCCAGGCGAGCATGGTGCTCGCCGACGGCGATCGTGACGGGATCCCCAACTCGCTCCTCGAGGCGATGGCGACCGGGTTGCCCGTGGTGGCCACCACTGTCGGCGGCATCCCCGAGGTGGTGATCCACGGTCAGACCGGCCTCCTGGCAGCGCCGGGTGACTCGGCAGCCCTGGCCGACCTCTTGGTCACGCTTGCGACCGACCGAGACCTCCGGCGACAGCTCGGCCGACAGGCGCGGGAGCGGGTGGTCGAGAGCTTCGACCGGGGCGGCATGATCCGGGCCATCTCCCCGTTGTTCGGCCGACCGGCCGTCCAGGAAGCCGCCTGAGATGCGGGTCGCGTATCTCCTCCCCGACCCGGGCATCCCGGTCGGGGGCGTCAAGGGAGCGTCCGTCCACGTGGCCGAGGTCTGCCGCGCGCTGGTGGACGTCGGCGCCCAGGTGCGATTGTTCGCCATGCGCGCGGTGGGCGAACCGCCGCCGGGCGTGGAGCTCGACGTCTTCGATTGCCCACCACTCCCGTCGGGAACGCCCGGCGAGGGGGCCCGGCGGCAAGCGGTCGAGGACTTCCTTGCCTGGGCAGAGGACCGGATCGCGGGCTTCGGCGCCGAGCTCATCGTCGAGCGTCTCTCCCTCTTCGCCGGGACCGGCGGGAAACGCGCGGCCCGTCTCGACGTGCCGCGCGTGGTGGAGGTGAACGCTCCGGTCGCGGCGGAACGGGCGCGGCACGCTGGGCTGGCGCTCGTGACGCAGGCGGAGGACGCGGAGCGGAGCGCCCTGACAGGGGCCACCGTGCTCGCCGTCTCACCGCCCATGGCGACCTGGAGCCAGGCGCGCGGGGCCGCCTCCGTCCAGACGATCCCCAACGGGGTGGACGCCGACCGATTCGCCCCGCAGCGGAACGCCTCCGCGGCTGCCGCGATCCGTTCGGCCCTCGGCGCGGACGGATCGGAGCTGGTCGGCTTCGTTGGCAGCATGAAGCCGTGGCACGGCGTCGGGACGCTGATGGACGCGGTCGCCCTGCTCGCGCCGCGGCGACCCCGCCTCCACCTGCTGCTGGTGGGCGAGGGCCCCGCACTCGCGGACCTGAAGGCCCGCGCCAGCCAGCCGGACCTGGCCGACCGTTGTCACCTCACCGGGCCAGTGCCCAGCGCTGACGTGCCGGGCTACCTGGCCGCCCTCGACGTGGCCGTCGCTCCGTATCACCACCCGGGCCTGGACGAGGGGTTCTACTTCTCGCCGCTCAAGGTCGTGGAGGCCATGGCGGCCGCGCGCCCGATCGTGGCCTCCCGCTTCGAGCCCATCGAGGCGATGCTGGACGGCACCGGCAGGCTCGTCCCTCCGGGCGACGCTGGCGCGCTCGCCGGCGCCTTGACCGAACTGCTCGACGACACGGCGGCCGCTCGCGCACTGGGCCTGGGAGCACGGAGGCGCGCGGTGACCCATTTCAGCTGGCAGGCCGTCGCGGCGGCAATCCTGGCCATGGCCGGCCCGGCCGGCCTGGCTGCCGGCGCAGGGGCCGGAGGATCGCGTCTTGCGCACCGGCGGTAGGGTGCGCACCGGCATGGCCGGCCAGGTACCGCGCGGAGATGCGACCCCCTCCACGCCGGACGCCGCGGCGGCCCCCGCCGCCGGGACCGGACGCGTGTTGCGTCGCTTCCTGCCGTTCCTCGGTCCGGTCCGCGGCACGCTCGCAATGGGGATCGCGGCCGGCGTCGTCCAGACCGTCTTCCAGTGGATCTCGCCGTGGCCATTGAAGCTGATCTTCGACAGCGTCCTCAACAACATTCCGCTGCCGGCATTCCTCGGCTTCGTGCCGGCCGCGCCGGACGCACGTCTTGCGGTCCTCGCCGCCGGAATGGCGCTCATCGCCGTGGGGCTCGGGGTCTTCGGCTACGCCTCCACGGTCTGGCTCGCCCAAGCCGGCCAGCGCCTCGTGTACGACGTCCGGGTCGCCCTGTTCGGCCACCTCACCGCGCAGTCACTCGCCTTTCACGATGCTCGCACGACCGGCGACATGATGAGCCGCCTGAGCGGAGACGCGCAGGCACTCCAGGCGATGATGATCACGGCCGTCCCGACCCTGCTCAACAACGTGCTCACGATGATCGGCATCGTCGTGATCATGTTCCTCGTCGACTGGCGCTTCGCGCTGGTCACGCTGGCCCTTGTTCCGGTCCTGCATCTCAGTGCCCGGCGCATGATCGCGGGCCTCAAGGGAGCCGTCCGCCAGGCACGCCGCCAGGAAGGCGTCGCGTCCGGCGTGGCCCAGGAGGTGCTCGCAGCCATCTCCGCCGTCCAGGTCTTCGGGCGGGAGGCAGATGAGGCCGACCGCTTCGCGAGCGCCACCGCCAACGGGCTCGCTGCAAGCCGGCGCGCGATCGCGTTGCAGTCGGGCCTGACGAGCGTGACCGGCGGGATCATGGCCCTCGGCGCGGTGCCGGTGGTATGGCTCGGCGCGCTCGCCATCATCCACGGCCAGCTCACCGTCGGCGAGTTGCTGCTCTTCACGGCCTACCTGCGGGCCACCTACACACCGATCCGGCAGACGGCCAAGCTGGCAATCGTGTTCGGCCAGGGGATGGCTGCCGCCGAACGGATCGCCGAAGTCCTCGACACGGCTGAGGAGGTTCCCGAGCGGCCCTCGGCTCGCGCCCCTGGTTCCGGCCCCGGCACGCTGACCTTCGATCATGTCGGCTACCGGTACGCGACGGGTCGGTCAGTGCTCGAAGACATTGGGCTGGAGGTACCGGCAGGCACGCGGCTGGCCATCGTGGGTGCCACCGGATCGGGCAAGAGCACGCTGGTCCGGCTGGTCCCGCGTTTCTATGACCCGACGACCGGCAGTGTCCGACTCGACGGCGTGGACCTGCGTGACCTGACCCTGGCCGGCCTCCGCGAACGGGTGGCGATGGTGACCCAGGAGCCCTACATCTTCCGCAGCACCGTCTGGGAGAACATCGCCTACGGCGCCGTCGGGTCGCGCCTCTCGCGGGCCGAGTCCATCGCCGCCGCCCGCGCGGCAGGGGTCGACGAGGTGCTCGAGAGCCTCCGCGACGGGTACGACACGCTCGTGTCCGAGCGCGGGTCGACCCTGTCTGGAGGCCAGAGGCAGTGCATCTCCGTCGCGCGGGCAATGGCCCGCGACCCCAGGGTGCTCGTGCTCGACGAGCCGACCACCGGTCTCGACGCCAAGGCCGAGGCCGTGCTGGTCGCAGCCCTCGACCGGCTGGCGGAGGGGCGCACGACGATCGTCGTCAGCCACCAACTGGGCGCCGTGAAGGGCGCTGACCAGATCGTCCTGCTCGACCACGGCCGCATCGTGGAGCGAGGCACGCATCGCGAGCTCCTCGAGGCTCGGTCGCGTTACTGGGACCTGCATTCCGTCCAGGCCGGCCGACTCGCACCCGTGGCAGCCGACGGTCGCACCAGCACACTCAGTGGAGGACTCCGATGACCACCTCGCCCCGGCCGACCGCGATCGCGCCCACTCGCATCTGCGTCGTGGGGGCCGGCTATGTCGGGCTTACCGCCGCGGCCTGCATGGCGGAATCCGGCCACAGCGTCACGTGCCTGGAGGCCAGTCCGGCGCGGTTGTCCATCCTCGGGCGGGGCGGAATCCCGATCGTGGAGCCCGGGCTGGCCGAGATGGTGGCCCGCAACCGGGAGGCGGGCAGGCTCAGCTTCACCGCCGATGTGGAGGAGGCCATCGACGGCGTCAGCCACGCCCTCCTGTGCGTCGGCACCCCGCCGCGTGCCGACGGCACGCCCGACCTCACCCAGATTGCCGGCGCGGCTCAACAGCTCGCCTCCACGATTCGTTCGGATCTCGTGCTGATCGTCAAGAGCACCGTCCCGCCCGGCACCTGCGAGGCGCTCGAGATTCTGGCTGCCGAAGCCGCCCAGCCGGGGGTGCGCGTGCGGGTGGTGTCGAACCCGGAGTTCCTCCGCGAGAGTCGCGCTGTGGACGACTTCTTCGCGCCGGACCGCATCGTGGTCGGGGCCGACGACGCTGAGCTCGGCCGCGGCGTTGCCGACCTGTATCCGCCGGGACCGCCCGTCGTGCTCTGCGACCGCCGCAGCGCCGAGCTCATCAAGTACGCCGCGAACACATTCCTGGCCGTCAAGATCTCGTTCGCCAACGAGGTCGCCGGCCTGTGCGAGGTCCTCGGCGCAGACTCCGCGCCCGTGCTCGAGGGCGTGGGCCTGGATACCCGGATCGGCCGCGCCTTCCTGGGCCCGGGTGGCGGGTTCGGAGGTTCCTGCCTGCCCAAGGACCTCGCCGGGTTCCTCGCCACGGCGGCGTCGCTCGGCTACGAGACGCCGGTCGCGGCTGCCGCCCTTGCCGTGAACGAGCGGGCCCCAGAGGCCATTGTCGCCAAGCTGGAGCTTGCGCTGGAGGGCATCGATGGCCGTCGCCTGGCGGTCCTCGGCGTGGCCTTCAAGCCAGAGACCGACGACACGCGCGATTCACCGGCCGTCACGCTCATCCGCATGCTCGCGGCCCGCGGAGCGCTGGTGAGCGTCCATGATCCCCTGGCGAGTTGCGCAGGACTTCCGGCCGAGTCGTTCGCCGATCCGTACGGCGCCGCGGTTGCCGCTGAGGGGCTCGTCGTCGCCACGGGTTGGCCGCAATTCGCCGACTTGAACCCCGAGCGCATGCACAAGGTCATGGACGGCGCCGTGGTCGTGGACGGCGTGGGCATCCTGCGTGGGCAGCGCTGGCGCGAGGCGGGGTTCAGCCTCTACGGCGTCGGGTGGGGTCTGCCGACGAGTCTCCACCCGGTCGTGTGGCAGGCCATCACGTGGGCCGTGCCGGAAGTCGCGGGAGTGGCCGCCTCGGCGTGATCGCCGCACGCGGCCGGACGTTGCTCGCGGGCGACCCTGGGCGCCGTGCTAGGCTCCCACCCGGGAGGACGCCGCATGCAGCGATGGTCACGACCGAGGGTGCGGCCGTGGGCGGCCCGCAGCCTGGCCGCGCGACTGATGCTGGTCCACGCCGCCGTCCTGGTCGTGGCGATGTCGACTGTGCTGGCGGTCGTGGCCATCGCGTTCAGAGACTGGACCGTCAGTTCCGTGGACAACGGCTTGACCGAGGATGTGCGCGAGTTCGAGGCGTCGGGCAGCGGACGTCCGGCAACCCAGGCTCTGGACACGTTCGCCCACACGTACCTGCTCAACCAGCCGTTCGAGCCGGGCACGTTCCTGGTCGTGCAGTTCCCTGGACAGCCGGTGCACGGGAACCCGGGTTCCCGGGCGCTGCGGACCGATCCCCAGGTGCAGCGCTGGCTGGCCAACCCGCCGGCGTCGCCGAGCGTGGTCGAGTTCGACGTGGGGGCGGCGCATTACCGGGCACGCGTCGCGGCAGTCGACCTCAACGGCCAGACGATTGGCGGGGCGGTGGCCGCCACCGACATGAGCTCGGTCCAGCGGCAGTTGAGCGAGGTGCTGCTGTTCGCCGGGGGCGAGGCCGGTGCCGCCGTGCTCATCGCGATCCTGAGCACCTTCCTGGTCCTGCGTCGCGTGCTGGGCGCGGTGGCTGCCGTGACGCAGACGGCCAGCCTCATCACGAGCACGGCTCCGGGTCGCCGGCTGGATGACCGACCGTCCAACGACGAGATCGGGGAGCTAGTCCGGACGTTCAACAGCATGCTCGACCGGCTCGAGGCTGCGTCGCTGGCCCAGCGCCGGCTGCTCTCGGACGTGTCACACCAGATGCGAACGCCGCTGACCGTCATGCGGGGACATCTCGAGGTGGCGGGCCGGACCGACCTGGCGAACACACCTGAGGCCCGCGAGACGCTTGACCTGCTGCTCGACGAGCTCGCCCACACCAGCGCGCTGGTGGACCGCATGCTGGTCCTCGGTCACTCCCTCGAGCCCGACTTCGTGCGGCCCGAACCGATGGACCTGCGGGAGTTCATCGGCGACGCCTACACGGCGGCGCGGGCGCTTGCGCCGCGCCGGTGGGCACATGGCGGGGCCCCCGACATCGTGATCCTTGTCGATCGGGACAGGCTGCGTGGCGCGCTTCTCAACCTGGTCGACAACGCGATCAAGGCCACCGCACCGGAGGACGAGATTCGCATTGGAGCTGCCCAG
This sequence comes from Chloroflexota bacterium, assembly GCA_021786915.1. The sequence goes on along the minus strand of JAJYMP010000344.1, from coordinate 381 downwards.
GGTCCGGGCAGGACGATCGTGATCACGGTTAGCGACACGGGCCGGGGCATCCCGCCTGAGATGCACGCGCGGATCTTCGAGCGGTTCGAGCGCGGCGGACCCGCCGACGAGCGGGGCTCCGGGCTCGGGCTGGCCATCGTCAAGGCGGTCAGCGAGGCGCATGGCGGGCACGTCACGATTGACAGCGCAGCCGGCGCCGGGTGCACGGTGAGCATCATCCTGCCGGGCAGCCGGATCGTGTCGCAGCCCGACGAGACGGGCGAGGTGACGCCGTGAACATCCTGATCGTCGAGGACGACGAGCGGATCACGTCCTTCCTGGTCAAGGGCCTCAAGGCCGAGGGGTATTCGACCCGGTCGGCCGCCGACGGGGACGAGGCAT
>JAJYMP010000536.1 GCA_021786915.1 Chloroflexota bacterium | reverse complement strand
TCAGGGAAATGCTGCCCAAACAGGACGTCATCCAGGTTCTGACCCACGCGACGGTGTTCTGCTGCCCGTCTGTCTACGAGCCGATGGGTATCGTCAACTTGGAGGCGATGGCCTGCGAGACCGCCGTCGTCGCTACAGCGACCGGGGGTATCCCCGAGGTGGTAGCCGACGGTGAGACGGGCCTGCTGGTGCCGATCGAACAGGACGAGCCGGGTGGACCCCCGAAGGATCCGGAGGCGTTCGCCCTTCGCATGGCCGAAACGGTAAACAGCCTCGTCGGCGATCCCGCTCGCGCCGCGTCACTCGGCCAGGCTGGTCGGGCGAGGGCCGTAGAGCTGTTCTCGTGGGACGCTATCGCCGAGAGGACCATGGGCTTGTACCGTCAGGTGCTTCAAGCCGGCGGTCGCTCGCAGATCGCTTAGGGCGGTCACTCGTAGATGAGGCATCCGTCGTCCAGGTCGACTTTCGCCAGAAGGTCCTTCTCCGACCAGTAGTCCTGGCTGTGCTGCCACTCCGGCTTGTCACCGCGTCTTGGCATCAGGTGCACCGAACGCATCATGTAGCCAGGGTTGAAGTTCTCAGGGTCGATCCATTCGAGGATCTGCATGCCCTTGTCCGCGCCCTCCGAGCGAACCCGGGGCACGACGCTTCGGACCCCCGTGTCGTCCATGTGGGAGATCAGGCGGCACACGAAGTCCGCTACAAGGTCCGCTCGCAGCGTCCAACTCGCCCTGAAGTACCCGAACACCCAGACCATGTTCGGCACACCGGTGAACATCATCCCCCGGTAGGTGACCGTCCGGGCGAAGTCGACCGGCTGACCGTCGACGATGAAGTCGATATCGCCCAGCACGCTCAGGTTGAAACCGGTGGCTGTGACGATCACGTCCGCGAACAGCTCGTCGCCTGAAGCCAGGCGGATCCCCTTGGGCGTGAAAGTTTCGATCTCGTCTGTGACTACCGACGCCTTACCCGCTGACACGGCCTTAAAGAGGTCCCCGTCGGGCAGGTAGGCGAGCCTCTGACGCCACGGACGGTACCGGGGGGTGAAGTGGCGTTCGACGTCGAAACCTTCGGGAAGTTGCGCGCGAACCGAGTTGATCAGCTCCGCGGCGAGGAACTCGGGGTTCTCGAAGGACAGTTGGGTGATCGCGTGCTGGTCGTGGAGGATCTTCCGCCGGGCGATCTCGTGCACCCACTCTTCGGGGATGTCCAACTCGCGCAGCATGTCGGCGGTTTCGTTCCTGTTCGGGCCCGAGTAGAAGTACGTGGGGGAGCGCTGCAGGATCGTCACGTGCGCGCACTCGTCGGCGATCGCCGGGACGAGGGTCGCCGCGGTAGCGCCCGAGCCGATCACCACCACCTGCTTGCCCGTGAGGTCGAATCCTTCCGGCCAGGTCTGGGGGTGCACGATCGTGCCTTCGAAGTCGCCCATTCCCGGCCAGTCGGGGGTGTAGCCCTCCGCGTGGCGGTAGTAGCCCTGGCACATCCACAAAAAGCCCGCCTTGACTTCGAACGTCCCGCCGGTGTCGCCTCGCTGCACTCTGAGCGTCCAGGCTTTGTCGGAGCTTGACCACGAAGCGCCGAGCACCCGGTGCTGGTAGCGGATGTGAGCGTCTAGACGGTTCTCTTCGATCACCTCGCCCAGGTAGGAGCGGATCTCGGCTGCCGTGGCTATCGGCGGGCCGACCCAAGGCTTGAAGCGGTAGCCGAAGGTGTACAGGTCGCTGTCGGAGCGGACTCCCGGGTAGCGGTGCACCAGCCAGGTGCCCCCGAAGCTCTCCAGGTTCTCCAGCACCACGAACGTCTTGCCGGGAAAGCTGCTCTGCATGTGGTATGCGGCGCCGATCCCCGAGATGCCAGCGCCGACGATCACGACGTCGAAGCTTTCTACCTCGACGCCCCCTGGATTGCCCTCAGCGGTTTGTGGCATGGCGCATGCCGTGTCAGCTTGCATTGTCGCCTCCTGTCAGCCTCACCTAGGTTACCCGCAGCGGCGATGGTCAGTCTCGTTGCCGGGCCAGCTCGGTTAGTGCGTCGCCGGTGACCCTCCACGTCTGCCACTCGTCGAGGGCGGCAGCGCCGAGCGACCTGTAAAAGGCCATCGCCGGCTCGTTCCAGTCGAGGACCTCCCACTCTAGGCGGGCCATTCCCTCCTCGGCGCAGATGGAAGCGAGATGGGCCATCAGACGGCGGCCGAGACCGCCACGTCTCGCTTGGGCCTCGACGTAGATGTCCTCCAAGTGCATGCCAGGGCGTCCAGTCCACGTGGAGAACGTCTTGTACCAAAGGGCGAGCCCAACCAGTCCCAGAGGGCCTTCGGCTACCAGCGCCGAAGCCACCGGCTGCGGTCCGCAAAGCGCAGCGTGCAGCAAGTCCGTGTCGAGTTTTACTGCGTCGGGTTCACGCTCGTAAGTGGCTAACGCCTTGACGAGGCGGACGATCTCGGCTTCGTCGCCATGGCGGCGGGCACGCTGTGGTTCTTCATGGAGCGCAACGATCTCAAGCCCGAGCTGAGGTCGGTCGCGACGTACGGGGCCGTCATCACCTTCGTGGCGGCGATCCTCTACTACGTCATGAAAGACATGGTCGCGTTCCCCGGCGGCGCGATCGACGCCGCGGCGGTCGAGGCGACCACGCCCGTCCGCTACATCGACTGGCTCATCACGACGCCGCTGCTGCTCATCGAGTTCGGCATCATCGTCGCGCTCGCGGGTGCGGCCAAGAAGGGCCTCATCACCCGACTGGTCATCGCCGACATCATCATGATCCTCACCGGATACC
>JAJYMP010000732.1 GCA_021786915.1 Chloroflexota bacterium | reverse complement strand
ATCCCGGGGTTCGTCACCCTGACCGGCTTCCTCATCCCGGCCGCGGTCCGCGCCACCTACCAGCGGTGACGCGCCCGCCACCCGAGCGGCCGTTCCCCCGGCGCCTCCTCGCGGGCGACTCGCTCGCCGCGGGGCGCGCGCTCCTGGGCGCCCGCCTGGTGCGCGAGCCCGACGCGGCCGTCCCGGTCCGACGCGAGGGCCGGATCGTGGAGGTCGAGGCGTACATCGGGCTCGAGGATCGCGCGTCCCACGCCCGCATGGGCCCCACCCCGCGCAACCTGCCGATGTTCGGGCCGCCTGGCGTCGCCTACGTGTACCTTGTCTACGGCATGCACCACTGCCTCAACGTCGTCACCGAGGCCGCCGGACGCCCGGCGGCCCTGCTCATCCGCGCCGTGGAGCCAATCGCCGGGCTCGACGCGATGCGCGCCGCCCGCGGCGGGGCGCGCGTGGCCGACCAGCGACTGGCCGCAGGCCCCGGCAGCGTGGGCGCCGCGTTCGGCATCGACCGCTCCTTCTCGGGCACGGACCTGTGCGACCCGACGGCGCCGCTCCACCTCGCGGAGCGGCCGGCGGGCGAGCCCGAGCCGGACGTCGTGGCCGGCTCGCGCGTTGGCATCGCGTACGCCGGCGAGCCGTGGACGAGCGCCCCGTGGCGCCTGGCCGTGGCCGGCAGCCCAGCGCTGAGCCGGCGGATGCCCTGACGTGGACGCCCGGTCGATCGCCCTCCTCGAGTACCCGCAGGTCCGCGACCGCCTTGCGGAGCGCACCAGCTTCGAGCCCTCGCGGCGGCTGGCGGCGGCACTGCTCCCGTCGTCAGACCCGGTGATCGTCGCCCGCGGGCTCGACGAGACCGATCAGGCGCGCTCGCTGCTCTCGGAGCGGCCCGGCGTGGGGATCGGGGGGGCCAAGGACATCGAGCCGCTCGTGGGCCGGGCGCTGCGAGGCGGGCGTCTCGAGGCGCTCCAGTTCATCGACATCGTGGACACCCTCGACGCCGTCGTGCGCCTGGCCACCGGGATCGCCGACGACCGGCGGCCGCTGATCCGCGACGTGGGCCGGCGACTGCACGGGCTGCCCGCCCTGCGCTCGACGCTCGCGCGCAGCTTCGACCCCGCGGGCGAGCTGCTCGACACGGCGTCGCCTCGGCTCGGCGCGCTGCGGGCGTCCGTCCGCGTCGCGTACGACCGGCTGCGCCGGCGACTGGATTCGCTCGTCGGCTCCGAGCTCGGGAGCGCCCTCCAGGAGCCGATCATCACGCTCCGCAACGGCCGCTACGTCGTGCCGATCCGCGCCGACGCCCGGAGCCGCGTCAAGGGCATCGTCCACGACGCGTCGGGCAGCGGCGCCACCCTGTTCGTCGAGCCGCTCGTCGTGGTGGAGCTGGGCAACGCGTGGCGCGAGGCGCAGGCCGCGGTCGAGGAGGAGGAGGGCCGGATCCTCGACGAGCTCTCGGCGCTGGTGGCCGCGAACGCGGTGATGCTGCGCGAGTCGCTCGAGGCGCTCGCCCAGTTCGACTTCTGGGCGGCGAAGGCCCAGCTGGCGGCCGAGATGGACGGCGTCCGGGCCGAGACGTCGGAGCGGGTCGAGGTCGTGCTCCTCTCGGCGCGCCACCCGGGGCTGACCGGACGGGTCGTCCCGATCGACATCCGCCTCGGCGACGGCTACACGGCACTCGTCATCACGGGACCCAACACGGGCGGCAAGACGGTCACGCTGCGTACCCTCGGGCTGCTCTCGCTGATGCACCAGGCGGGACTCCACATCCCGGCCGAGACCGGGTCGAAGCTGCCGATCCTGCGCGACGTCTTCGCCGACATCGGCGACGAGCAGTCGATCGCCCAGTCGCTGTCCACCTTCTCCGGCCACCTGCGCTCCATCATCCGGATCGTCGAGCACGCTGGGCCGGCCACGCTGGTCCTGCTCGATGAGCTGGGCGCCGGCACGGACCCCACCGAGGGCTCGGCACTGGCGCAGGCGCTGCTCGACCACTTCATCCGCTCGGGCGCCCTCGTGGCGGCCACGACCCACTACGCGGAGATCAAGGTCTACGCGCACGAGACCCCGCAGGCGCGCAACGCCTCGGTTGCTTTCGACCTCGAGACGCTCTCGCCCACGTACCGGCTCACCATCGGGCTGCCGGGCGGCAGCCAGGCGTTCGCGATCGCGGAGCGGCTCGGGCTGCCGGAGCCGATCGTTGCCGACGCGCGCAGCAGGCTGACCGAGAACGAGCGCGCGTTCGAGTCCACCCTCGCGTCGATCCGGCGCCAGGAGGACGAGATCGGGGTAGCGGTCGAGCGGGCGCGGGCCGCCGAGGCCAAGGCCGCCGACGCGCTGCGCACTGCCGAGGAGGAGCGCCGCAAGGCCCGCCGCGAGCGGGACGAGGCCGTCAAGGCGGCCCGCGAGGAGGCCCAGCGCCTCGTGGAGCAGCTGCGCGACGACGTGGCGGACATGCGGCGGAGACTGGAGCGCGAGACGGTCACGGCGCCCGCGATCGATGCCGCCCTCGCCCGCGCCGACCGGACGCTCGAGCGTCTGCCCGAGCCGGCCGCCGACGAGGAGCGCCGGGCAGCCCCGGCGGCACCGCGCACCTGGCGGCTCGGGGACCGGGCGCGGAGCCGGAGCGGCGGCTGGGAGGGCCGGATCGCGGCCCTGGAGAAGGGCGGCACCCGCGCCACGATCGAGGCGGGCGGGATGCGCGTGTCGGTGGTGGTGGACGACCTCGAGCCGGCCATCGGCTCGGCCGCCGGCGGGGGAGCGGGCAACGGCGTCCCGGGCTCGACGGG